>CALAHL010000208.1 GCA_937891725.1 uncultured Rhodospirillaceae bacterium
CGTAGCAGGACAGGGCACGGGCCGCCGCGTCCGCATTGGTCGCCTTGCTGTCATTCACATAGGTGACCGGCCCTGCCTCCGCGACCCGCTCCTGACGGTGTGCCAAACCTGGAAAGCTTCGAATGCCGGATATGATGGCGGCGCGCTCGATCTTCAGGCCAATGCAGGCGGCATAAGCGGCCGCCGCATTCTGGGCGTTGTGCGGGCCGGGCAGTGCGGGCGCGCTCGACAGCTCGAGGATTGTCTCGGGCCGACCGGTGCGCCCGTCGACCAACACCCCGTTGGAGCCGTAGACGCCGCCAACCACATGCCAGGTCCCGGAGATCTCGAGCACGCGCCTGCCGAGCTGGCGGAGGTCCTCGGCCACGCTTTCCGACGGGGCATCGTCAACCCCGACTACCGCAAGGGCAGTGCTCGATTGCTTGGTGAACATCCGACGCTTGGCCGCGATATAGCCTGCCAGGTTGCCATGCCGCTCGATATGATCAGGGCTCAGGTTCAGCCATACCGCGACATCCGGTGCGAGCGACGGCGTGATCTCCAGCTGGTAGGAGCTGAGTTCCAGAACGATCACGCCACCCGGCCCCGGATCGTTGAAGTCGAGCGCCGGGCGACCAAGGTTGCCGCCAACTTCGACGGCCACGCCCGCGTTGGTCAGAATGTGGCCGATCAGGGCGGTGGTCGTTGATTTGCCGTTGGTGCCGGTGATCGCAACGATCCGACGCGCGCCGGCCCCCTGCGGCAGCGCGCGCAGCAGAAGTTCGACATCCCCGACGATCGGCACGCCGAGAGCTTTTGCCGCGGCGGCTGCGGGATGCGGTTTCGGATGGGTGTGCGGTATGCCGGGCGACAGCACCAGTGCGACTGCGCCCTCAAGCCCATCCGCCGTCAGATCGACCAGATGCACGCCGGGAACGGCTTCAGCCGCGGCCCGGCGATCGGCGGTGTCGTCCCAGGCGCGGACATCGGCGCCCGCCGCAGCCAGGGCCCGTGCCGCCATCAGCCCGGACTTTCCGAGTCCCATCACCGCCCAAACCTGACCCTTGGCAAAGGAGAGATCGATCATGCCGAGCCCTCCCCAAGACCGAAGGCTTCCAGTGCCTGGACGATCGGCTTCATGTTGGTGCCGAGCGATCCTTTGACGAGCACAACGTCGCCCGGACGGACGGCCGCCGCGACGGCCCCGGCCACATCCTCGGACCGGTCGCCATGCGCGGCCACCAGACCTTCGGGCAGAACCCGGCGGAGAGCGGTCATTTCCGGTCCCACCAGGAACACCCGATCCAATCCGCAGGCCAGCACGGCGTCCCGCAGACCTGCATGCGCCTCTGGAGCGACGGCCCCCAGTTCCCGCATATCGCCGAGCACCGCGATCCGACGGCCATTGCCTTCGGGCGCCATACCGGACAGGACGGACAGGGCCGCGCGCACGGCGGGCGGGCTGGCGTTATAGCTTTCGTCGAGCAGGGTGAACCGGCCGCCTCCCGTGGTCAGCGTAAAGGCGGCCCCGCGACCCCGCCCGGCGCGAACCTCGGCAAGCGCGGGCAAAGCGGCGGCAATGTCGACGCCGAGCGCGAACAGCGTGGCGACCACACCGCAGGAATTCAGCGCCCAGTGCGCGCCGGTCCCGCCGACCGTCCACGACATCGGCCGTCCGGCGACCGACGCGGTGACGTGGGTCCCGGCCTCGACCGACTGATGGGAGAGCAGCCGCACCTCGGCGCGGTCATCCGATCCGAAACCGACCACGCGACCGACCCCCAGCCGACCGGCCACAGCCGACAGACGATCGAAGTACGCATTGTCGCGGTTGAGGATCGCGGTTCCCCCTGGCTCAATCCCTTCCAGAATTTCTGCCTTGGCATCGGCGATCGCCTCAACCGACGGGAAGACCTCGATATGCACCGGTTCGACCGTGGTGATCAGCGCCACATGCGGACGGACCAGTCGGGTCAGCGGGCGAATCTCATCGGCATGGTTCATGCCGAGCTCAAACACGGCGAAATCCGCATCGGGTGCCAGACGGGCCAGCGACAACGGCGCGCCGATATGGTTGTTCAGATTGCCGCGCGTCGCCTCGCAGCTGCCGAGCCGCGCCAGACAGGCAGCCAGCATTTCCTTCGATCCGGTCTTGCCCACGCTACCGGTCACCGCCGCGATCCGGGCCGAGCTGCGGGCCCGCGCCGCGGTGGCGAGAGCGACCAGCCCCGAAAGCACATCCGGCACTTCGATCAGCGGTGCGTCCTTGGCGAGATTCTCGGGACGATGGCTCACCAAGGCGGCGGCCCCCCCGGCCTCCAACGCCCCGTTGACGTAGCCGTGACCGTCCACCCGCTCACCGGGCAGGGCCACGAAGATATCCCCGCGCATCACCTTGCGGCTGTCGATCGCCAAGCCGGAGGCCTGCCAGTCGCGGCCATGCGCGGTCCCGCCGGTCGCGGCGATCGCCTGATCGCGGGTCCAGAGGGCGGTTGAGGTCATCGCGCGGAGCGTGGCGGAGGTCATGCAGCCCCTCCCCGGATCGCGGCCACGGCCGCGCGCGCCACACTCACATCGTCGAACGGGTGTTTGACGCCGTTGATTTCCTGGCCGGTCTCATGACCCTTGCCGGCAATCACCAGCACATCGCCTGGACCAAGACGGGCCACGGCACTGTGGATCGCAGCCTCGCGGCCGCCGATTTCCTCGGTACCGGTCGGAGCACCGACCAAGGCCTGCCTGCGGATTTCGGCGGGATCTTCGGAGCGCGGATTGTCGTCGCTCAACACCGGATGATCGGCAAAGGCCGCGACCCGTTCCGCCATCATCGGGCGCTTGCCCGGATCGCGGTCTCCGCCGCAGCCGTAGACGCACCACAGTTTGCCGTCGACATGAGGCCGGATTGCGCTCAGAACGGTCTCTAGCGCATCGGGGGTATGAGCGAAATCGACATAGACCGCAGCCCCATTGTCCAGGGTCGCCGCACGCTCCAACCGCCCGCGCACACCCACGAGCGTCGCGAGTGCCTCGACCGCCTGTCGGACCGGCGTGCCGGTCACGATCGCCAGACCCAGGGCCGCCAGAACGTTCCAGGCCTGGAAGCCCCCGATCAGCGGCAGATCGACCGAATAAGCCGTGCCGAAAACCTGCAACTCAACATGCTGCCCGGTCGGGCGCGGCGCGCGGGAGATGATCCGGATATCCGCCTTGTCGGCCGACCCATAGCTGAGGATCCGCTGGTAGCCTGCCCGGGCGGTCTCGGCGAAGACTCCGAACGCGTCGCTGTCGGCATTCAGAACCGCCGTGCCGTCCGGCCCCATCACCCGATCGAACAGCCGCAGCTTCGCGCTGCGATAGGCCGCCATGGAGCCATGGTAGTCGAG
>CALAHL010000209.1 GCA_937891725.1 uncultured Rhodospirillaceae bacterium
CATTGGCTTCGACCGTCCCGCGTCCGATCATCGGCGCCTGATTGATATCGTTGCCGGAGAACAGATACTGCCCATCGGCGGTGGAGTTCATGAGATTGATCATCTGGGTGATCGTCGCGCCCGAGAACGTCTGCAAGGCCGACGAAGACTCGGGATAGAGACCCTGGACCTGTTCGTAGAGCTTGATCCGCATATCGGTGACGATATCCGTAGTCTGACGCAGGGCGGCATCAATCGTCTTGGTTTTCACAAAGGCATTGTTGATCGTGTCGGTATAGGAGTTCAGCGTCGTGCGCTGCTCCTTGAGCGTGATCAACACCCTCGAATCCGCACCTCGCAAGCCACTGTAAACCTGGCTTCGCTTGCCGGTCGAAATCTGGAGCTGTGAGTCCGCAATCTGATCCAGCAGATTGTTGATTGAGTTATCCATCCTGAGATTTTGAGTGACGGTCGATATTCGCATTGTCTCTCTCCTAACTCATTCTTACGCGACAGCTCGCAGAAGCTCGTCGATCGAACGTTGGACCGAAGTCAAAACGCGCGCGGACGCGGCAAACGCGGCTTCAAGCTGAATGAGATTTGCCAATTCCTCATCGATATTCACACTGCCCTGATCTTTCAGGCGCTCGTCGAGAAGGTTTCGCACCTCGTCCTGAAAACCGAACTGGCTTTGGAAATCCGCTTTCTGATTGGCTTGGTAGCCGATGAACTGGGCGGCAAACTCTTCGAGCGTGGCCGCCGTCGTGTTGAGCCCATTCACCGCCACATAGGCTTGCTTGGCTTCGAACATGTCCAAGATCGCCAGAGGCAGAGATGCGTCGCCATCGCCGTTCACGACGAAGGTGCCGGTGCCGTCGCTGTCTCTCAACTCCGTCCCGGTTAGGTTCGTCCGAACCTGCATGACAGCGGAATACCCTTGGTCGCCGACCGGGACCGCTTCGGCGGCTGTCGGGTTGGCCGGAGGTGTGTTCGCAGGCGCCGTGAACAGCTGCAGGGGAGCGGTATTTCCGCCAACCGTGATCGTGTCGAACTGCTGAGCAAGCTCAAATGCCAAGGAGTCGATTTGATCCTGTGCCTCCGGCAAAATGGTATCCCGGAGGTCCAACAATCCACCCAGCTTGCCCTGGGTGATGCTCGCCGTGATGTCCACGGTTCCACCGAAGGCGTTGGTGATGGTGATCGCTCCCAGCGCAAGATCAGGCGAGACAGTTCCCGCTGGCGTGAAGTTCACGGTGACCGGTTCTTGGTCCAGCAGGAATTGTGAGGAGCCAGTCAGAATGGCCAATTGGCCATCCGGACGCCGAAAGGTTTGAACATCCATTTCCGACGATAGC
>CALAHL010000210.1 GCA_937891725.1 uncultured Rhodospirillaceae bacterium
TACGGGAGCACAGGATGGAAGTCGGCTTCGACGCGCTGGCGAAAAAGATCGATCGGGCGACCTTTCTGCGGGATCATTTCGACAAGGCGCCCTATGTCGAGCAGGGTGCGGTCTCTAATGTCGAGGCTTTGTTCTCCTGGGCCAAGATGAACGATCTGCTGGAGCGCCCCAAACTCTGGGACGGCCGCTCGATGGAGATGGCCCTTAATCACAAGATGCTGCGCCCGGCCGAATACATGCGACCTGGGATCGGGCGCACCGGCGACCAGATCATGCGACCGGATCGCGGCAAGATCACCCATTTCCTGCGGGAAGGCGCCACAATCGTGCTGGATTTCCTGGAGGGAATCGATCCCGAGATCGCCGCGCTGACCCGCTGTATCGAGCGCCTGACCGGCACCAATACCTCCTGCAACGTGTTCTGTTCGTGGAAGGCCGTGCCGGGATATGGCAGCCATTTCGACACGATGGATGTGTTCGCCGTTCAGATCGAGGGCGAGAAGACCTGGAATCTCTATGATGGGCGGTTTCCCGAAGCAACCTCGGTTCCCGGTCTGCGGAGCACGGATTTCAGCCCTGAAAAACTGAACGAGATGCGCGGTTCGGTGATCAAGACGGTGACCATGAAACCCGGGGATCTGCTGTACATCCCCCGTGGTGTGTTTCATGACGCCTTGGCGACGGATCAGGCGTCCCTCCATCTTTCCTTCGGTGCCACCCACTCGGTCGGGTTCACCGTGGTCCAGATGCTGGGTGCGGAATTGCAGCGCGATCCGTACTTCCGACGGAAAATCCCGCATTTCGAGGATCGTGCCGAGCTGGACGCCTATCTGAAAGGGATCGGTCAGGCGCTCAACGGCGCCTTGGCGGATCCGAAGTTCGGCGACTTTCTGGTGGGATATCTCAAGGATCGGGCGTTCGAGAAGGTGATGGGATACCGGTTCCCGGAGCGCGATTCCGATCAGTACTTTTTTGTCACCCGCCACACGCCGGACACCGTCCAGGAGAGGGGCCGGCTGATCGTCAAGGCGCGGGACGGGGCGGTCCCACTTGATCCCGCCGATGCACCCATGGTCGATTGGATTCTGGAACGGGAAGCCTTTTGGCTCTCCGAGCTGTCGGCGGCGCATGGCGGGCGGGGCCCGGCCGGCGAGGCGGCCCTGAAAGCGCTGGTGGCCGGGCGCGTTCTGTACCCGGTTCAGGTTTGAGGGTTGGGCGGTCCGGTCATGTTGGCACCTGATTCGGATATCAAAGGCGGCATCATGTGGCTCGCCTCCTACCCGAAATCCGGCAACACCTGGATGCGGGTGTTCCTGGAGAACCTGTTTCGGAACGAGCCGGAGCCGATCTCCATCAATGATTTCCGGGTGGCCCGGTATGGCGATGTCGAAGTTGCCATGTATGAGCACGTGACCGGCCGGCCGTTCTCAGAGTTGACCGACGACGATATTCACGCCCTGCGCTACGACTGCCAAAAGCTGCTCGCGCAACGGCCCGAAAGCAGCTTCGTCAAGACCCACAACTGCATCGGAGACTATAACGGCAAGCCGCTGATCTACCTGAACCTGACCATCGGCGCGATCTACGTTGTGCGGAACGTGTTCGATGTGGCGGTCTCGGCGGCTCGACATTTCGATGTGACCGTCGAAGAGGCGGTGGAAGGACTGTGCCGGGAGGGCATGAACACACCGACAACCGGCATGGCGGCGTTTCAGGTTCTCAATTCCTGGTCGACCCACTACCGCAGCTGGACCAGCGTCCCGAACTTTTCGCCACTGGTCGTGCGCTACGAGGATCTGCGGGCAAAACCGCTGAAAACCTTCGGTAAGGTGACCAAATACCTCGGCCTCGACGCGTCGCCGGAGCGCATCAAGAAAGCGATCCGGTTTTCGAGTATTTCAGAGCTGCAAAAACAGGAATCCAAGTCGGGTTTCAAAGAGCGGGTCCGCGAGACCCAGAAGTTCTTCCATTCGGGCGATGTGGGCGGTTGGCGCAAACATCTCGACCAACGGCATGTGGCCCGGTTGATCGAGGCGAATGGGGATACGCTGAAAGATCTCGGTTATCTCAAGTCCGGCAAGCCGGCCTTCTGATCGGCAGCCCGGCGATGCCCCCCCCACTCGGTCCGAATGCGCGCGCGGTCCTGCAACGTGCCGAACGGGCGATTTCCACGCGCGACCCACAGTCCGTCCGCGCGGATCATCGCGACCTGATCGGGGTCAAAGGCACGCCGGCGCCGCTCCTCTATCGGCTCGGCATTCTGGAGGCGGAAGCGGGTCGCGCCGATCTCGCGACCTCCCTGATCGAGGCGGCACGGGTCCGGGCCCCGGGTGACCTGAACATCGTTGTCAATCTTGCCCAGATCTCGCTCGCTACCGACGACGCTGCGCGCGCAATCGCGTTGCTGGCTGAGCTTCCGGCGGAGATCCGCCGGAATCCGGCGGTGGCCCGGATCGACGGTATCGCCCGGGCGTCGATCGGCGATCATGAAGCAGCGATTCCCCGACTGGAAACGGCCCAACGGGCGGCGCCCGGCGATCCGGTGCTGCTGAACAATCTCGGGGTCTGTCTGCGGGCGCTCGGCCGCACCCGGGAGGCGGCGGCGGCTTTCGAACGCATCCGCGCGCCCGGGGTCGAGGTTCGGGTCAACCTGTCCGGCCTGCTGCTGCAACTCGATCAAGCCGAGCGTGCCCGCGACATTCTCGCAGACGGCTTGAAGGAGGCGCCGGACTCCGCCGCTCTGCATCGGCAAATGGCTCTGGTGGCACGAGCCCTGCTGCAGCCGGCCCTGGCGGTCCGCGCGGCACGCACCGCCATACTCTTGGAGCCGGACGTGGCAGCTCACGCGGGCGTCGTGGCGGATCTGGCGGAAAACCGGGCGGATCTGGCGCGTGCCGGATCCTGGGTGGACCGGGCCTTGCTCATCGATCCGAGAACTACTTTCCTACGTCAATTAAGACTCAGAATAACAAGGCGTTTAAGGAATCCAGAAGGAACGGTAGTGCACGCTGAAAGATGGCTGTCGGAGGAGACGGAGCCGGCCCGTCGGCATCCGTTGCTGTTCGAACTTGGCCAGGCGCTGGATGCGCTGAAGCGCACGGGCGAGGCGTATGACAGCTTCGTGGCTGCTAATGTGGCACAACGGGAAGCCACGCCCGCCCTGATCGGAAATCCCGACCGGGTGCTGAAGCAAATCCAGGGCCTCGACGGTCTGTTAAACCGGGGGTGGCGGCCGAAACCGGAGGGTGCCGGCCAAAGCTCGAGGGGTCGCGACGCGCCGGTTTTTCTGGTCGGGTTCCCGAGGTCGGGGACCACCCTGCTGGATCAGGTCCTGGACGCCCACCCAAAGGTCGCGGTGATCGAGGAGCGCCCGCTCATCCCCGAGATCATTGCCCGCCTGGCTGAATTCGGTAAACACTACCCTGAAGGATTAGAACATCTTAGCACTTCAGAAGTTGCGAGTTTGCGTGATCACTACCTGTCAGCACGGGACCGGTTGATCGAACCGATGCCCGGGCAGATCGTGATCGACAAGATGCCGTTGAACATTGCGCATGTGGTGCTGATCAAGCTGGTGTTTCCGGAGGCCCGGTTCATCCTGTCCCTGCGGGATCCCTGCGATGTTGTGTTGTCCTGTTTCATGCAGGCGTTTCAGCTGAACAACTGGATGGCCGCCTTGCTCAGCCTGGAGGGTGCGGCTGAGCTGTATTCCCAGGTTTTCCGCCATTGGGAGCTGGCCTGCGAGGCCCTGCACCTGCCACATGTGCGCATCCGGTACGAGGACATGGTGGCCGATCTGGAGGCTGCAGTGACGCCGGTTCTCATGTTTTTGGGCCTCGATTGGCGTCCGGATATGGCCCGCTTCCACGAGCACGCCCGGACCAGGAGCCGCCTCGCGACCCCCAGTGCCGGCCAGGTGACCCGGCCGATCTATACCGATGCGTTGGCGCGGTGGCGGCGATATGCTGAGATCGAGGGCGCGCCGATGGCCGTTGTTGCCGATCGGCTTGTGGAGGAGCGGCGGCGCTACGGCTATCTTGAGGTGCCGGATACATCACTCAACGGGAGCGACGGATGAGCGACCAAGTGCCTGATATCGCAAGGAACCTTGCCGAGGTGAAGGCCCGCATCACCGCCGCCGCAGACCGGGTGGGCCGTGCCGTCGGGGAGGTCGAGCTGATCGCCGTCGGCAAGGTCCAGCCCGATGAGCGGGTGGAGGCGGCGTTGCTGGCGGGACAGCGGGTGTTCGGGGAGAACCGGGTGCAGGAGGCCAAGGGCAAATGGCCGGGCTTCCGGGAGCGGTTTGACGGCATCGAGTTGCATCTGATCGGCCCGCTGCAGACCAACAAGGTTGCTGAAGCGGTGGCGCTGTTCGATGTGATCCAAACCGTGGATCGGCCGAAGCTGGCCCATGCCCTGGCCAAGGAAATGGAGAAAACCGGTCGACGGCCGGCCTGTCTGATCCAGGTGAACACCGGTGAGGAAGATCAGAAAGCCGGGATTCTTCCGGCGGATGCCGATGCGTTCATCCAAGAATGCCGAGCCGAAATAAATATCCCAGTCAACGGGTTGATGTGCATTCCACCGGTCGATGAGGAGCCGTCGCCGCATTTCGCGCTGCTCCGGGAGATGGCGCGGCGCCATAAGCTGCCGATCCTCAGCATGGGCATGAGCGGGGACTATGAGCTGGCCGTGGAACTGGGCGCGACCCATGTGCGGGTGGGCACGGCAATCTTCGGCGCACGGGATTACGGCTGACCGAAGCGCCGCGCGCGGGAGGGGAGGGTCATGGGATCTGCCGGATCTCCATCGGCGTTTCCGGACCAATGCGATCAAGTAGTGCCAGCAAGTCGTGCCGGGCCAGGGCGATGCAGCCCTCGGTCGGCGTCAGGCCTTCCCGGGCGAGATGCAGGAAGATCGCACTGCCGCGACCCGGGATCGGCGGGGCGTCATTGTAGCCGATGACCACGATCAGATCGTAGATCTCGTCCTCACGCCACAGCACCTCGTGGCCGGTAGAAACCGGCAGCAGGATCAGACGGTTGTAGCTTTCCGGATGATTGCAGTCGTCACCCCAGCCATAGTCGCGCTGCAACGGGATCGGATGGAACCGGCCGGGTGGTGGCGGGGCGCGATCCGGGCGGTAAAACAGCGACCGCAGCGGGTACCGTCCCGGCGGGGTGCCGCCATCGCCTTCGCGCTTGGCCTCGGTGATGCCGGAGCGGCCCAGGGCGCACGGGAAGACAAGCTCTTCGTACCGCAACAGGCCCTTGGTTTCCCCAGCCTTGGCTTCAACTGAAATAGACACCTGGACCCCCCATCGTCTGTCGCGCATTCTCTGCCTATAAGTTGATCACCCTATGCTCGTCAGGAGCTGCCGACGGTCGCTCCCGTTGGCGGAACGGCCTTCAGTGTATCGTATTGGTCCAGCGCCTGGGTCATCCAACTGCCCACCGAACCGGGGGCGGTCGCCGGGCCGGACACCGGAGTCCGGTTGGCCAGAGAGCCGGCGTCCTGCGAACCCGCCCGCGCTTTCCTGGCGTCGCGGAGATCGGCTGTATCGATGTCCAGCCGCAGACTTTGACGAATCGCCATCGCATCCATGGAAGCGGCCGACACGCCCGAAGGTCCGGTATTCTGAGCGTTGCCGTTCGCCCGAATGAACGCGTCCAACCGGCTGGCGGCCGCGCCCTGGAATACGGTCTGGACCCCATTTGCGTCGGCGTTGCCGGGCGCCGCGGCGCTGTTGGCGGTCTGTGTTCCGGTTTGAGCCCCGGTCTGATCGGTGGCGGCGAGGGCCGCAGCACCGCCGGCCCCCGTGTCAACGACCGATCCCGGCGGCAGGTCGGCCGGGCTGTCGCCTTCCAACCAGGCGACCATGGTGCCCATCATATCCTTGCCGGTGTCTTCTTCCATTGCTCCGTTCATCACGCCGGCCAGCAGGCTGAGCGGCCCACCCCACAGGAACCCGCCGGCGGCATGGGCAGCCGGAGCCATCTGGTCGCCGGTGAGCTGGCGGTAAATTCCGCCGATGATCGGCAAATGCTGCAGGGGGTTGATGACATCGAGGAAGTCGAAGAATCCCAGATCCTGGTTTTCGCCGTTGGGATGACGAAAGCCATGCGCATCGGCCTCGCCGGTCGCCATCTGTTCCCGCATCCAAGCGGGTTCCACGGCCTGTTCGGGCCGCGGCTGGCTGGGGACCGGTGTGGACTTTCCGGCTCCGCTGCCGGTCGCAGATCCGGCCGACGGCGCAAGGGCCGGTCGGGGATGGACCATGATATGGGGCTCAATGCTCATCTCTCGCTCCTTCTCAGGGGAACTTAAGCAATCGTCATGCCAACCGAGGCGGCAGATCGTGCCCAGCTGTCAGAAAAGATGGCCCGAGCGCTCCGCCTTGGTCCGGAGGTAGCCTTCATTGTGCGGATTGGCTGGGAAGACATGGGACACCCGTTCCACCACCTGGACCCCACAGGATGCCAGATGGTCCATCTTGCGGGGGTTGTTGGTGAGCAGGCGCACCTTATCGACGCCCAGCTGCCGAAGCATCTCCGCTGCCTCGAAATAGACCCGCTCGTCGTCATCGAAGCCCAGACTCGTGTTTGCATCGACGGTGTCGGCCCCCAGATCCTGCAGGGCGTAGGCCTTCAGCTTGTTGATCAGCCCGATGCCACGCCCTTCCTGGGCGAGATAGAGCAGGATCCCGCCGCCGGCCTCGGCGATCGTGCGAATGGCGCCGCGCAACTGATCGCCGCAATCGCAGCGGAGGCTGCCCAGCAGATCGCCGGTCACGCATTGGGAATGCAGCCGGACCAGCACCGGTGTGTCGGAGTCCTGGGGCGCGAGGTCGGAGCCGCCGTCGGGACCGATCTGGATGGCGATATGCTCGGTTCCGCCGTCGAGCGGCCGGAATGCGATCAGGCGGGTGTTCTCGGCATCGGCCAGCGGCACCCTGACGTCGCCGGCCCGCACCAGGCGCGCCGCGGTCTCCGGGCGGTGCGCATCGATCGCGGGCCGCTCGACCACCAGCAGCGACCGTTCAAAGGCCCAGGACTCAAGCCCGGCCGGGGTCACCGACGGCACGGTCGCGATCATCACGCAGGGCAGAATCCGGGCGAGCTTGGCCAGCCGGAGCCCGACCGCCGCCGGATCGTCCTCCCGTTCCGGCAGGACCGGAAGCCCGGCCAGCGCGGGCGGCAGGTTGGAGCCCGGTGCCACGGTCGGATCGGCCAGTGCCAGGATCTCGTCGACGGTGGTGTTGGGCGACAGGGCGAGGGTGAGGGTCTGCGCGAGGGTGGTCATCCCCAGGGCGGTGGCGCGGTTCCCGGTGATCGCCAGCGACGGCTCGGAGCCCGCCAGGCCGGAAAGCCGCGCACGGCTGCCTTCGATGGTCATCTCCGCAGCGGTGATCAGCGCGATGCGATCCAGCTCGCGGCCGGCGCGCACCACCACCACGCCGCCCCGACGCAACTCGGCGATCGCGCGGTCGACCGCCAACTGGTCACGGGCACGGCCGCTGGGATGGGCGGCGGTGGCGGAGATCGGAGTTTTGGTCTTCGGGACGGATGTCATGGACGCGATATCGGCGACAGGTCCCGGCGGGTCAACCCATAATCGGTCGACAACGCTTGCGCGGCTTGCTCGCCCCGGCCAAAGTCCGCCGATATCACGCTCGGTTTTTGGAGGCGCTCCGCATGTCGACACCCGCTCCGCTGGTTTTTGGGCCTTACGATCAGGTCGCCCTCGACCGGGAATACAACAACCGGGAAAAAGTGGCCGACGCCGCCGAGATCGGCGCCCGATGGACCAGTGCCGGGGCCGAGGTCCGGCGGATGATGTCCTGCGAGATCGACGTGGATTACGGCTCCCATCCCCGTCAATGCTACGACGTCTTTCCGGCCGAGGGGCGGGAGCGGCCGATCCTGGCGTTCATTCACGGCGGCTACTGGCACAGCCGGGAGAAGGATCTGGTGCATTTCCTGGCCCCGCCCTATGTGGCCTCGGACGTGACCTTCATCTCGATCGACTACCGGCTGTGTCCGGAGGTCGGGATCGGCGATGTGGTCGCCGATGTTGCGGACGCCCTGCGCCACATCCATGCCAATGCCCGGACCTATAACGGCGACCCGCGACGGATCCACGTGGCCGGCCACTCGGCGGGCGGGCATCTGACGGCGATGATGTGCGGGCCGCGCGGCGTGCCGGACCTGCTCAAGGGCGGCTGCTCGGTCTCTGGACTGCACGATCTGGAGCCGATCCGGCTGAGTTATCTCAACGAACAGCTCAATCTCGCGCCGGACGATGTGCCGGGATTGAGCCCGATCGCCTTGACCGAGGAGATCGCGGCGGGGGCCAAGCTGCCGCCGCTGATCGCCACCGTGGGCGGCGACGAGGGGCCGGAATACCTGCGCCAGCGGGACCGGCTGGTGGCGGCCCTGCACGCCAAGAAGCAGCCGGCGCTGGCGGTCGAGGTCCCCGGCGGAAATCATTTCACGGCTCTTGAGGCGTTTGGCGATCCGCATCACGAGCTGTGTCTGGCCATGTTGCGCCAGATTCTGTCCCCGTCGCTGTAAGGGGTCCTGGCAATGGCGCGGGCGACCTTCAACGGCGTGGTTCTGGCGGAGAGCGACGAGACGATTTCGATTGAGGGGGTCGACTACTTCCCGCCCGATACCGTTAGGCACGAGCATCTGGAGGCGACCCAGACCCGGACCGCCTGTCCCTGGCGCGGGGTCGCGACCTATTACACGGTGCGCGTCGGCGACAAAGAGGATCGCGACGCCGCGTTCGCCTATATGCGGCCGAAACGCAAGGCCCGGCGTATGGCGGGCTACGTCGCCTTCTGGAAAAGTGAGGATGTTGAGACGGAAGGGACTATTTAGGGCTATAGTCGCTTCGGAAACGAAATGAATCACGCGCAAGAAACAGCGGACACGACGATGACCACACGACGGAAAATCCTGCTCGTCGACGATGACGAGGCCTTGCGGACCACCCTGTCCGAACAGTTGCAGCTGCACGAGGAATTCCTGACCATCGAGGCCGGTGACGGCGCCGGCGGTCTGCACGCGGTCAAGGACGGGCATTTTGACCTGATCCTGCTCGATGTCGGCCTGCCGGACATGGACGGACGCGACCTGTGCCGGCTGATGCGCAAGCAGGGGGTCAAGGCCCCGATCATCATGCTGACCGCCCAGGACAGCGATTCCGACACCATTCTCGGGTTGGATGCCGGTGCCAACGATTATGTGCCGAAACCGTTCAAGGTGGCGGTGCTGCTGGCCCGCATCCGAGCCCAGCTGCGCCAGCACGAGCAGAGTGACGACGCGGTGTTTGCGATCGGCCCCTACAGCTTCAAGCCGGCCGCCAAGATCCTGCACGACGAGGCCCGCAACAAGAAGGTCCGGTTGACAGAGAAGGAAACCGCGATCCTGAAATACCTCTATCGGGCCGGCGACCGGATGGTGAAGCGCGACACGTTGCTGAACGAGGTCTGGGGCTACAACGCGGGCGTCACCACCCACACGCTGGAAACCCACGTCTATCGCCTGCGCCAGAAGATCGAACCGGACCCGGCCCGCACCAGCATCCTGGTCACGGACAGCGGCGGGTACCGTCTGGTTCCGTGACCAAATATAATATTGTTGATCGCCCCGAGCCTGTCGAAGGGCGATAAATCTCAGCCCCCTCAGTCCGGCCGGCTGCGCCCAAGCTTCACCAGGATCAGGGTCAGGATCACGGCGCCTATCGCGTCGAGGGCGGTGATGGTGCCGAAAACCACGCCGCTCATCTCCCACTGACCGGTCCAGAGCAGCACCTGAGGCAGCAGCATCGGGCCGATCAGAACCCCCATGTTCCGGCCGGTCATCAGCACGGCAAAGGCATTCGGCCCGGACCGCTTGGAACCCAGGATGGTGCTCGGCAGGGCGAACAGGCAGACCGGGGTGAACCCGATCCCGACGCCGTACAGCACCAGCGAGATCGCCCCGAGCGTGACCGTGTCGGTGATCGGCAGCGCGTACCAGACCCCTGCCTGCAGGATCATCGAGGTGATCAGCATCAGACCCACCGGAACCCCCTTGCGCAGCGCCCAGGAGGTGACCAGACCGAACACGATCAGGATCGCCACCGGCACCGAATAGGCCAGGGTCGCGAGGCTCGGCGCCAGACCGTGGCGCTCCACCAGGAACTGGGGTAGCCAGGTCATGTAGGCGAAGTACTGCGCCGACCAGAGCGTGAACAGCGCGGCGCCCAGAATCAAGGCTGCCCATTCCAGCCCGGTGATCCGGATCGGGACGGCGTTCGCGGCACTGGCCGGTGGCTTGAGGTCGAGGGAGGCGCGGCCGCCGATCTGGATGGAGATTGCCCAGAAGCCGAGCGAAAGCGTCGCCCCCGCCGTCGCCAGCCACAACAGCCGCCAGCCGATGGTGATCTCGGCAAGCGGCACCAGGGCGTTCGCCGCCAGTTGCCCGACCGGGATCCACATGGCCGACAAGGCGATCGCCAGCGGCAGATGCTTCGGTGCGGCGTTCCGGGTGGTATAGACCGGGCCCGCGACGGCAAAAACCGCAAAGGCCAGCCCTTCGAGCGCGCGGGCACTCAGCATCACATAGCCATCGCCCGGCACCGCGAGCGCCAGCGCGTTGCCGGACAGCGCCAGCCCGAACCCGGCGGCCAGAAGAAGAATCGCGCCGTAGCGCTGCATCAGGCGACCGATCAGCAGGGTCGCGATCAACCCGATCGCCGCGTAAATCGACATGAAGGCCCCGGCCAGGGTCGGCTGGTAGTCGTAGGCTGCCAGCATTTCCGGCAGCATCGGCGGCAGCTTGAACTGCTGGAACGCCGCCAGCGAGGCCAGCAGAAAGCCGAACATCACGCCGGTCCAGTTGGTCCGGATGTTCGCGTGGGTCGAGGAGGGCATACGGGGTTCCGCTGTCGGACAGGGTCTCTGGGCCGGGACCGGCGGAAGAACCGCCAGTTTATCTTGTTAACATATCGGTGGACCCGGCTGGCCATCCTCCGCAGTGTGCGCGACCGCTCCGCCCGCCGCAAGCGGTGACGTTTGAGGCGGGGATGCAATGTGTTATGACGAATTGGAACGGCTGTCAGGCGGACTTTCTGGAGGACGGGGTGAGCGGGAACGATGTCGAACTCCGCATCTGGGGCGCGCGCGGCAGCCTGCCGTGCCCGGGCCCGTCGACCGTGCGCTATGGCGGCAACACCTCCTGTGTCGAAGTCCGGATGGGCGGTCACCTGGTCATCCTCGACGGCGGCAGCGGCATTCGCGGGCTCAGCGCCAAGATGCGGCATGAGGCACCGATCGAAGCCGACGTGCTGCTCAGCCACTACCATCTCGATCACATCATGGGATTGCCGTTTTTTTCCGCCGCGTTCAAGCGCGAGAACACCCTCAGGTTTCGCGGCGCCCGGCTTGAGACCAAGATCACCCTCCGTCAGATCCTTGCGAAAATGATGTCGCCGCCGTTGTTCCCGGTGCCAATCGAGGTCTACCAGGCGACCACCAGCTTCGACGAATTCGACCCCGGCGACGCCTTTGAGTTGCCGGGCGGGATCCAGGTCGAGACCCGGGGTCTCAACCACCCGGGCGGGGCCTGCGGCTATCGGCTCAGCTTCGGCGGCGTGGTGATCGCCTATGTCACCGATACCGAGCATGTGCCGGGGGAAGACAGCGAAAGCGCCCTCGCCCTGATGCAGGGAGCGGATGCGGTGATCTATGACGCCACCTATACCGATTCTGAATTCGAGGACTATCGGGGCTGGGGCCATTCCACCTGGCGCGAGGCCAATCGTCTGGCCGAGCTGGCCGGCGCGGAGACCATGATCCTGTTCCATCACGATCCGACCCATGACGACGCGGTGATGGACCGGATCGCGGTCGAGGCGGCCGAGGATCGTGCCAAGACGATTGTCGCCCGCGAAGGGCTGACACTCACGTGGTAGACCTGTCCGTATGATCTCTAAATCTCTGAAACGCAAGTGGAATGCCATCGCGACCGCCTTTGGTATGACCCCGCAGGGCGTGTTCGTACCGCACCGGTATGCCCAGTCTCTACTGCCCGATGTTCCGGTACCCGAGCTGCAGCCGCTGTTCCGGTCGGCCCAGCCCGTGATGACCGATCTGCTGACCGAAATGGCCGGGCATCCGGACCGCTGGCAGGCCTTTTCAGGCGCCAACCCCCCGTATCCCCGCTGGGAGCAGTCCTGGTTTCCCGGGTTGGACGGTGCGGCGGC
>CALAHL010000211.1 GCA_937891725.1 uncultured Rhodospirillaceae bacterium
AGAAATACGGGCACGGCGTGCCGGGATCGGCCACGACAATGGCGTCGTCATCCAGCACGTCCATCAGGGCCGCCATCACTGCTTCCGGCCGGATCGGACGCTCCTGGCTGTTCGCCAAGGCGTCGAACGCCGCGAGCTTGCCCTGCCAGGCCGACTGCGCGCGTGCCGCACCACCCTGCCCGGTGATCTGCTGCCGGGTCTCGATCTCCGCCACCAGGGCCTCCAGCGCCAGGCGCGCATCGGCACAGATCGCGACCTCGGTCTTGTAGTTGGCGCCGATCACCATCGGGTCGCTGTCGATATGCAGGATGGTCTTGTCCTGGGCCGGCGACCGCCAGCGCTCGGTGGTGACGGATCCCGCACGGCAGCCGATGAACAGGATCACATCCGCCGCGTCGACCACCGCCCGGGTCGCCGGAACGCCACCGTTCGAGCCGACCACACCGACGGCATTCGGATGGGTCTCGGAGATCGCACCTTGGCCGGACACGGTGGTCGCGATCGGCAGATCCAGCAGCTCGGCCAGGCGCGCCAGCGCGTCAAACGCGCCGGCGATCACCGGCCCGCCGCCGCAGACGGCAACGGCTGATTTCGCCTTCGACAGAACCTCGGCAGCCGCCCGGATGGCATCGGGGTCCGGGCCAGGCCGTTCCGATGGGAAACTCCGGTGACGTTCATCCGCCCAGATCTCATCGCCCTCCACCTCGGCCTTCTGGGTGTCGAACGGCAGCGCCAGATGCACGGCGCCCGGTCGTCCCGTTGACATCGCCCGGAACGCCGACCGCATCATCGCCGGCAGCCGGGTCGCGTCGTCCAGCGAGGTGTTCCACTTGGTCAGCGGGCGGAACAGGGCAACCTGATCCAACTCCGTGAGCGGATAACGGCCCCGGGAGGTGGTGGAGACATCGGTGGTGATCGCCAGGATCGGGGTCGAGCTTTCATTCGCTTCGACCACGCCCGGAAGGATGTAGGTCGCCCCGCCCCCGGACGGCCCCTCACAGATCCCCGGCTTTCCGGTCACCCTGGCATAGCCGTCCGCCATATAGCCCGCATGGCGCTCATCGCGGGTCAGGATGTGTTTGATCCCATGGTCCAGACGGGCCAGCGCGTCATAGAACGGCAGGGTCGTATCACCGCACAGGCCGAACATATGCTCGACCCCGTAGGCCTGCAGCATGCGGACCATGGCCTCGGCCCCGGTCATACGATTGGTTCCCGCGCGCGCCATTTCGGTTTTCTCCTCGATCTCGAAAGTGCCGAGAGACTACGAACCGGAATGCGCGCTTGTATACAGGCGATTACGGCATGGGTTCGATCGGCAGAGCCTCACGACGGACTCATCCGACGCCCATAGGATCTGGTCCGCCGCCGGTTCGATGTTTAGGCTTTCAGCCGGTGGCGGTTTCTTTGTCACATCCCGTATCACGCGAAATGCGGTATGATGCGGAATATGGCCTACGACGTTGAATAGGAGACGTTCACATGCGCATCCCTCGGGCCTTCAGATCCGCTGTCGTCGCGCTTGCATTCGCGGCGCTTGGGCCGATCACCGATGCGCGGGCACAGACCGTTCCCGAAGCCACCGGGTCCTGGGCCGAGGTGGCGGGTAACCCGTGGGTCGTCCAAGGGGCGATCCTTGGAATGGTCACGGTGAACGCGCTGACCGGAGGGGCCATGCTGGCGCCCCTGGTGGGCCAGACGGCGTCGACCTACATGGGCGGTAGTTTGCTCGGTTCCGCAGCCCTCTCGGTCCCTGCGACACAAGCCCTTTGGCAGACCACCACCCTGCTGGCCTGGATGGCTGCCGGCGCCGGTGCGGGATATTGGGCCACTCAACAATGGCCAGAGCTGCTCGAGGAATGAGTAGACTTCCGGCTCGCCCATCTAACCGATGGGACCGAGCCGAAACGATAGAGACGACCTATCGATGCCATCGGAACATTCAATTTCCGTTTTTGCTCGTTCCCGGTACTTTTCTCTCCACGACTTCGTTGGACCGAGTGATTGAAAATACTGGCTGAGCGACGATCTAGAAACAGACGGTTTCGCCACGCCTTGGGTCCAACTTTGAGACCTTTAAGGTCGCGTCTACGCACTGCCGTAGCGCGTTTGGCGGCTTAGCGGTGCATCGTATCTGTCTCACACTGGCTCTTTGGAGGAGGAAACAATAATGGACGGAAACAACAAGATCCCGGCAGGTC
>CALAHL010000212.1 GCA_937891725.1 uncultured Rhodospirillaceae bacterium
CGGTAAACTACCGCTCGGCCGGCACGGTCGAGTTCATCGCCGACAAGGACAAGAATTTCTATTTCCTCGAGATGAACACCCGGCTGCAAGTCGAGCATCCGGTGACCGAACTGGTGACCGGTCTGGATCTGGTCGAGCTGATGATCCGGGTGGCGGATGGCGAGACGCTTCCGTTCACCCAGGATGAGGTGAAGATGGAGGGCTGGGCGATCGAGGCGCGGGTCTATGCCGAGGACCCGTTCCGCGGCTTCCTGCCGTCGATCGGCCGGCTGACCCGGTACGAGCCGCCGCTGGATGTCGAGGGCATCCGGGTCGATGACGGGGTCGACGAGGGCTCCGAGATTTCAATGTTCTACGATCCGATGATCGCCAAGCTGATCGCCTATGGCGCCGACCGGGCCCAGGCGACGACCCGCATGCTCGATGCGATCAACCGCTACCGGATCCGGGGCGTGGGCCATAACCTGCCGTTCCTGTCGGCAGTGATGGCGCAGAAGCGGTTCCGGGACGGCGATCTCTCCACCAACTATATCCCAGAGGAGTTTCCCGACGGGTTCAGCGGTGCGGTGCTGGACAGCTACGAGCAGGGCGCCCTCCGCGCCTTGGCGGTGGCATTCGAGCGCAGCCATGCCGAACGGATGGCGCGGATCAGTGGCCAGATAGCCAACCGTGGCCGGGCGTCGATTGCCAGTGTCTGGACTGTCCGGGAAGGGCGGGAGAATCGCCGGGCGGAAATCCATCCAGTGGAGGACGGCTACGACATCACCATTGAAGGACAGCGCTATGCGGTGCGCGGCGCGCTCGACGCCACCATCGCGCTGTTCGACGGCAATGTGAACGGCGAAGCCTTTCCGGCCCAGATCGATCGGGAGGGAATCTACTACCGGCTCAGCTATGCCGGGTGGGAGCTGAAGGCTCTGGTGGTGCCGCCGCGGATCGCCGAGGCGCTCGACAAGATGCCGCCGAAGGAAGCCGCCGACACCACCAAGATCCTGGTCTCCCCGATGCCGGGCCTGCTGGTTTCGCTGGCGGTCGAGGAAGGCGATGAGGTCAAGATCGGTCAGGAAGTCTGCGTGGTCGAGGCCATGAAAATGGAGAATGTGCTGCGCGCCGAGCGGGACGGCACGGTGGCGAAGATCCACGCCTCCGCCGGATCCAGCCTTGCGGTCGACCAACCGATCGTCGAGTTCGAGTGAGCGGGCCGCGCGGATGGGCGACCAGATCACCCGACGGTTGCGCATCGCGGGCCGGGTCCAGGGGGTCGGCTATCGGGCCTGGTGTGTGGGTGAGGCGACCCGGCTGGGCCTGTCGGGCTGGGTTCGAAATCGCCGGGACGGCTCGGTCGAGGTCCTGGTGCGCGGCCCGGACCCGGCGGTTGCCGCGTTGACGGATCTGTGCCGGCAGGGACCGGGTTTCGCCTCCGTGTCCTCAATTGATATCGAGCACGCTGCCCCTGATTCGGATATCCCTGCCGGATTTTTGCAAGCGGCAACTGCCTGAAACGAAGAGATTTTTTGCTTTAAGGGTTGTCAGCGCGACGTTTGGGCCCACGTCTATGTGTGCCGGTCGAACAGGGACGCGCGTCGGGATGTTCAAGCCACTCCCACCATATATCCGACCGGTCTCCTCTTAGGAGCATGACGCGTGTGGCGGAAGGGAGATTTCCATGACCGTGGAAAAAAGCACGAATGATGTTCGTCAGGGCGAAACCACCGGTAAGGTGCGTTGGGTCCTTGGTATCTCGTTGACACTTGTCGTTGTCGGTCTGATTGTGGTAG
>CALAHL010000213.1 GCA_937891725.1 uncultured Rhodospirillaceae bacterium
CGCCTCGACGAGGGCGGCCAGTTGCGCGTCTTGACCGAAGTCTTTGATCTTGGGGATGTCACCTGCCGGGCTTTTGCTGCGATTGCAAGGTACGGGATGACCGATGCGGATGTCGTCACCCGGCTGGTTGAAACACTCGCCAAGTTGGAAACGTCCTTTCCGCTGGGCGCGCGTGTCGCCGTTGCCGAGTTGCGTGAAGAGGTGTTGCGCGAAAGCGGGGTGGCGACAGTTCATGCGTTTGACCGCAAAACTCTTTTGTTTTTACAGGAGAGTGGCGGGGAAAAGCCCTAGCTCATGTTGACAAATGGCGAAGCCAGAGGCGGATGGACGTGATGTCGATGAAGCCCGGGCAGCTTTCGGCGGTCTTGTCGGAGCGGGTGGCGACGCGGCGGGCGTTTTTGAGCGTGTTGAAGCACCGCTCGACGAGGTTGCGCAGTTTGTAGAGCCTGCGATCGACTGCGACGCGCAGCTTTCGGGTCTTGCGCATGGGGATGACTGGCACGACATGGCGGGCCTCCATGGTTTTACGAGCATTGTCAGAGTCATAGCCCCGGTCGGCGAGGAGGACGCTCGGCGCGGGCAGGTTGGTGTCCATGACCAGATCGAAGCCCAGGTCGTCCGATGTCTGGCCCGGAGTGATGTCCGATCCCATCGGCAGGCCCGCACCGTTGACGCGCAGGTGGATCTTGGTCGCGAAGCCACCCCTTGAACGGCCAAAACCCTGTTGCGGAGTCCCCCGTTTGCGCCCGCAGCCTGATGATGGGCGCGGCCCCCCCTCGCCGCCTCTCTTGAACCGGTGGCGTTCACCGGCTCGATGTCGATCATCTGGAGGGCGTCTGGAACCAGCCCGCTCTCGTTCAAAGCGTCCATGATCTCCTCCCAGAGCCCGGCGAGCGTCCAGCGCCGGAACTGGCGATAGACGGACGACCATTTGCCGAACGCTTCCGGCAGATCACGCGACGGCGACTCCGTGCGGGCTATCCAGAAAACCCCATCCAGAACAAGGCGATGGTTCGTGGGTTTGCGCCCGTTCGGGGCGCGCACGGTCAAGATGAGGCGTTCATGAAACGCCCACTCTTCGTCCGACATCAGGTCTCGTGCCAAGCTGGTCGCCATCGCAGATACCAGCCTGAATCACGATCAGCGCACCATGTGAATCTGGAGGGTTCTGTGAGGTCCGCGGGCGTGCGATTGGTGTCGGGCGGTGTCGCGGACCTCATTGAAGCCGGATTGAACGAGGCCGCGGGTTGGTTTGGCGCTATGGGGATTTGGGCTTTGGCGTCGGCTTGGGGTGACAGGCGCGAGGGCCGATACGCGGACCGAGGGTGCCGGCGGGAGTGCTGATGGGGCTGGCGTCGGCTCCTCCGGAGGACGGCGACGGTCCGATCTGGCGGTCGATTGGTGCGTGGATCGGTCGTGGCCACCGCATCGGGTGTTCTGGTCCACAGCCAAGCCGCCCGGTTCTCGTGAAGGCCGGTCGCGGGGCGCATGATGGCAGTTTGTCGCGTGCGCTCATGAACTGTCGTTCCAGAATGCCCAGTTGGGCGGTTGCTGACCATGATACCAGACGGTGATCGTTGCCATCGGGCGGCCGCAACAGGGGCAAGGGCGCGGACCGGGCGCAGGCTTTGTCGCGGGTGCGGTGCGGACCGCAGCCTGCGAGGCCCAGGCGGCCAGCAGTGCCCTGCAGGCCGCGAGGCGGGCGGCGCGCTGCCCGTTGGCGAGGAAGCCGTAATGGCGGATGCGGTGAACGCCGTCCGGCAGAGTGTGCAGCAGGAAGCGGCGGATGAATTCATCGGCATCCAGCGTCATGTGCCTCGGCCTGCGACCATGTCGGTAGTCGCGCCAGCGGAACGTCACCTTGCCGCTCTCCACGTTGACCAGACGGGAATTGGCAATAGCGACACGATGGGTGTACCGGCTCAGATAGGCCAGCACCTGTTCCGGCCCGCCGAAGGGCGGCTTGGCGTAAACAACCCAGTCGCGACGATTGGCTGCGATGAGAAGCCGGGCGAAGGCCTGCGGATCGGCCAGGTCGGCGTTCTCACCGAAGAAGCGCAACTGTCCGGCGTCGAAGGCGGCGCGCAGCGCCTGCAAGAACAGCCGTCGGTACAGGCGCGACAGCACCCGGACCGGCAGAAAGAAATTGGGACGGCAGGCGATCCAGCGGGTGCCGTCGGGCGACGGGCCGCCACCGGGCACGATGCAATGAAGGTGGGGATGGTAACTCAGGGTCTGACCCCAGCTGTGCAGGACCGCGATGAGGCCGATCCCGGCGCCGAGATGCCGGGGATCGGCGGCGATGATGCGCAGCGTCTCGGCGGCGGACTTGAACAAGATGCCGTAGACGACGGCCTTATTCTGGAAGGCTATCGCTGCGATCTCGGCAGGCAGTGTGAAGACCACGTGGAAATAGGGGACCGGCAGCAGGTCGTCCGCACGTGCCGCCAGCCAGTCGCGCGCGGCAGCGCTCTGGCACTTCGGGCAGTGCCGGTTGCGGCAGGAATTATAAGCGACATGAACCGTACCGCAGGCTCGGCAACCCTCGACATGGCCGCCGAGCGCGGACGTGCGGCACAGTTCGATTGCGGATATCACGCGGCGCTCCACCCGACCGAGATGGCCGCCATGGGCCTGAATATAGGCAGGGCCGTGGTGGCGGAAGATGTCCGCCACCTCCAGTGCGGGGCGCATGAAGCCGCCCTCAGCCGGGCGGCACCACCTCCAAGCTCAGTCGATCGAGCGGGCTCTGCGTCTTTGCGATCGTCGTCGTGGCAACCTGCGTGTATCGGGCCGTGGTCGACAGACTATTATGCCCGAGCAGCACCTGGATGATGCGGATATCGACGCCGCTCTCCAGCAGATGGGTGGCGAAGCTGTGCCGGAGCGTGTGTACGCTGACCTTCTTGGTCAGCCCTGCCGCCTTGGTCGCGGACCGGCAGGCGGAATGGAGCACCTGCACGTCGACCGGCTTGTCGCCGCGGCCGGGGAACAGCCAGTCTGTCGGTCGCGCCAGACGCCAGTAGGTCCGCAGGATACCAAGAAGCTGCGGAGAGAGCATGAGGGTTCGGTCCTTGGCACCCTTGCCGTGACGAACCTGGATCAGCATGCGATCGCTATCGATATCCGCGACCCTCAGGCTGACGGCTTCCGAGGCGCGCAACCCCGCAGCATAAGCGGTCGTCAGGGCCGTGCGCGCCTTCAAAGACGGGACCGCCTCGAGAAAACGCACGACCTCGTCGGCGCTCAGGATCGTCGGCAGCTTGCGGGGCGTGCGCGCATAGGCAATCCGTTCGGGGATCTCTGCCCGGTTAAGCGTAACGCCATAGAAAAAGCGCAAGGCACAAACCGTCTGGTTCAGCGCCGGCCAGGAAATGCCCTGCGATACCAGATAGACTTGGAAGGCGCGAACGTCCTCCAGTCCCAGCCGATCGGGCGAACGGTCGCAATACCGGCTGAACTTCGCGACCGCATGAAGATAGGATCGCTGCGTGGCTGGCGACAGGTTGCGAAGCGTCATGTCGTCGATCATGCGGCGGCGCAGCGGGCTTACAGATGGTGTGGCATAGGCCATGGGGCGGTCTCCCGATAAAAGGTTGGTCTTGGGCAACCAAACCTTCCCATCAGGAGGCCATTCCCGCCAACACCGACACAACTCCCGCGTCAGCGGGTTCGTTCAATCC
>CALAHL010000214.1 GCA_937891725.1 uncultured Rhodospirillaceae bacterium
ACTTCGGTTCGGACGCGTTCGATCTAAAGATTTTGCAGACCGGCGGCCCGTCTATCAGGCCGCCGGTTTTGTTTTTAGCCCGGACATGTTCGGGGTCGAATTTGTTTTGGGGATCGGGCGGTTTTGATCCATGGTCGCCACAATTCCGCCCTTTCCTAACGGGATGATGACAGCATGATGGACCTTACCCCCCGATTGACCCGTCGCGTGTTCCGCAGCTTGCAAAGGCGGACGGCTCTAGCCCTGGCCGTCTTCGGATTTGGGATCGTTCTCGCGGCCTTTCCGGGCGCCGCGCAGGCGCAGGATCTCTCCGTCCTGGCGGATAGGCTGGATCGGCTTGAGCGCACCATGACCGATATGCAACGGACGGTTTACTCGGGAAACCCGCCACCTGCGGCAGCCGCGTCCGGTGTGGGCAGCACGGCAGACGCCGCGCCGACCGCCTTGGCGCGGATCGAGGTGCGGTTGCAGCGCCTGGAAACCCAGATCCGAGAGTTGACCGGTAAGGTGGAAGAGGCGACCTATCACGCCAACCAGGTTCAAAAGCGCCTGGATACTCTGCAAGCCGACACCGATTACCGGTTGCGGGCCCTGGAAGGCGGCGCTCCGGCCGCACCTGCGTCCGGCGTCGGCCAGCAGGGCAACGCGGCTTCCCCCGCAGCCGACAGCCAAACCACCGCAGCGGTCGATACCACTTCCGGCCGCGGAACTCTGGGAACGATCAGCAATTCCCAACTCCAACTCACCCCGCCGCCGGCGGGAGGCAGCGCCGCGCAATCCGCATCCCTTCCGCCGGCGGGCGCCACCCCCGAGCAGCTTTACGACGCGGCCTTTGATCTCCTGGTCCGCAAGGAATTCGGCAGCGCCGAACTCGCCTTCCAGCGCTTTGTTTCCGAATATGGCGACGATCCCCTGGCGGGGAACGCCCAGTACTGGCTGGGCGAGACCTATTACGTGCGGGAGCGGTTTGAAGACGCTGCGGTGGCGTTCCTGACCGGTTACCGGGATTTTCCAAACAGCCCTAAAGCGCCGGACAGTCTGCTGAAGCTGGGTATGTCGCTGGCGCGGGCTGGCAAGACCCAGGAAGCTTGCGTCACCCTCGCCAAGGTCGAGAGCGATTACCCGAATGCCGGCACCCAACTGACGCGGCGGCTGTTCCTTGAGAAGCAGCGCTTGCAGTGTGCCTGACGCAGCCGCGTCACCGCTGATCGAGGCGGTCGCGATCAGTCTCGACCGGATCGCACCTGGTTGGGATGAGGCGCCGATCGCGATCGCCCTGTCTGGCGGGCCGGATAGCGTGGCCCTGTTTCTCGTTTCCGATCATCTGTGCCGCCGGCGCGGCGTTTCGCTCCGGGTGCTCCACGTGAATCATGGTTTGCGGGCCGAGGCCGATGCCGAAGCCGCCCAGGTCGAAGCCCTATGCCGCCTCCGCGGACGCCCCTGCACGATCCTGAAGTGGACCGGCGAAAAGCCGACCACCGGGGTGCATCAGGCGGCGCGGGAGGCCCGATACAACCTGATGGCAGAGGCGTGTCGCAGCTTCGGCGTGACGTCTCTCCTGGTGGCCCATCATCTTGAAGATCAGGCCGAGACCGTCCTGCATCGGATTGCTCGAGATACCGGGCCGGATGGCCTCGCCGGAATGGCTCCACTGACGCACCTGCACGGCATTCGCCTTGTGCGCCCGCTGCTGAGCCTCTCGAAAGCGGTGCTGGAAGCCTATGTCGCCGCCGAAGAGGTTCCGGTTTTTCGGGACCCGAGCAATCAGGACCGCCGTTTTGCCCGTTCGAGATTGCGAGATATGGCCGCACCTTTGGGAGCGTCCGGCGTCACTGTGCCGCGCCTGGGCCGGCTCGCGAACCTCATGGGACGGGCGCGGGTTCAGATGGATCGCCTGACGGCGGAGCGGCTTTCCGGCTGCGTTCATTTGTCTTCTGCGGGATATGCTTGGCTTTGTCTTGCGACCTTTCGCGCGCTGCCGGGATCGGTTGCGCGCCGGGTGCTGTCCGGATTGGTGCAAACTATCGGCGGCGGGATCTATCCGGCACGGGGGGACCGGTTGGATCGGGCCGTCGATTGGGCGGAGGTCGCCGAAAACGGCGCCGCCCGGACGCTCGGCGGGTGTCGGATCGCGATCCTCCGAGCGCCTTCCGATGAGGGTGGCCGGTTGTGTGTGGCCCGCGAATGGCGCTCCGTTGACCACGAAATGGTCGTGGAACCCGGCAGAGCCGGGCTTTGGGACGGTCGATTTGAGATTGCCAATGGAAGCGGTCGACCGGTGTCCATCCGGGTCGCCGGAGAAGGCGGGCAGGAGCTTTGGAAAGTCTTTGTTCGTTCCAATAGACCGGACCGGAGATACTGCGATTTTGACCCGGCCGACTGGCCGGGGGCGGCGCGACTCGCTTTACCGGCGGTCGTCGACCTTGACGGTACGGTGACGCTCCCCCACCTTAGCGCGACGACAGCCGATCCGTTCGCATGGATCGGCGAAGACATTAGGGTTCGGTATGCCGCTCGGGCCGTACCGGATTGGTTGAGACCCAGGTGTTCGGACGCGGATATGCGGGCCGGTTCGACACCAGAGCCCGTCAACGGAAGGCAGGCCACGTGAACAATTTCGGCAAGAACCTGTTCCTATGGATTGTTATCGGCATTTTGCTGGTGGCGTTGTTCAATCTTTTC
>CALAHL010000215.1 GCA_937891725.1 uncultured Rhodospirillaceae bacterium
CGATGTGGACTGGGACGAGGTCAAGGCCGCTGCGGTCGCGAAGTCGAAGGATCTGATCATCGCCGGCACCAAGAAAACCGTGCTCGACAAGTTGGTGGCGTTCCGAGACGAAATCGGTGATTTCGGCGTGCTGATGCTGACCGGCCACGACATGGATGGCCTCAAGGACACCTGGCTGAACTCCTTCACCGTGATGGCGGAGGAGGTCGGACCGGCCCTGACGCGTTACATGGATGACCGTCGGGGCACCTCCGCCGCCGCCGAATAGGACCTCAATGACCCTTCCTGATCCGCCTTCCAGTTCCGGCGCGCGGGTCGACGAGGCGGGAGATCGCATTCCGGTTCAGCCGGTCGGTGTGATGTCCCTCGTCGTCGATCGCGAATTCCAGAAGCTCTGGACCATCGGCGTCCTGATGGGCGCAATGCGCTGGCTTGAGATGCTGGCGATCGGCGTCTGGGTCTATGCCGAGACCGCCTCGCCGGTGCTGGTGGCTCTGATGATGGTATTGCGGATGCTGCCGATGGCGATGTTCGGCACCTTCACCGGTGCGATTGCGGATCGGATCGACCGGCGTCTGATCCTGATCGGCTGCATGATGACGATGGCGGGCGTGACCGCTGTCCTGTCTGTGCTTGCCTGGTTCGGGATGCTGGAGATCTGGCAGGTCGGACTGGGGGCCTTCATCAACGGGCTGTGCTGGTCGACCGATTTCCCGGTGCGCCGGACGATCCTGGGCGAAAGCGTGGGGCAGGGGCGTCTGGGTCCGGCCATGTCGATGGACAGCGCGTCGAACAACGCGACCCGGATGATCGGCCCGCTGGCCGGCGGGGCCCTGTTCACGGCGGTCGGGATGACCGGAGCCTATGCGGTGGCGGCGACCTTCTACGCTGTGGCCGGCCTGCTGGCCATCACCTTGATCTATCGCCAGGCCAAACGACCGCCCCGCAGCACCAAATTGTTCGCCGATATTGCAGAAGGGATCACCTATCTCCGCAAGAACCGGGCGCTGATGGGACATCTGGGGGTGACCATCATCGTCAACCTGTTCGCCTTTCCCTATGCGGCGATGGCACCGGTGGTCGGCGACGAGACCTTTTCGGTCAGCCCGGTGCTGATCGGTCTGATGATGGCGTCGGAAGGGGCGGGGGCGTTTGTCGGCGCCACATTACTGGCGTTCCTGGCCACGCCGGCTCGGTTTCGGCGGATCTACGTGCTCGGCTCCGGGTTGTTCATCTTCTGTATCCTGTTGTTTTCGTTGGTCGACGTATACGGCATGGCAGTGGTGATCCTGGTGGTCGGCGGCTTCGGGATTGCGGGGTTCGCGGCGATGCAATCGGCCATCATGTTCTCCGAGGCCCCGCCCGAGATCCGCTCGCGATTGATGGGGGTGCTGTCGGTCTGCATCGGTGCCGGCCCGATCGGCGTGATGCATGTGGGCTGGCTTGCCAGCATGCTGGGTGGGTCCACCGCCCTGACGGTGATCGCGGTCGAGGGGCTGGCTGCACTTGCGGTGCTGCTCGTCTGCGTGCCGGAATTGAGACGATGATTGAGTGCCGTGATGATGGAGAGTGAAACCGAGATGACCGATGCCGCCAAAACGCTTGCCGCCCTGGAAGGCTCCGCGGAAACAATCCGAATTCCGATCGCCGGCATGGACGGCCATCATGTGGTTTGGCGCTGCTGGGGTTCGGGGGAGCCATTGGTGCTGCTGCACGGGGGGTTCGGTTCGTGGAACCATTGGGTTCGCAATGTGGAGCCCTTATCCGCGCACTACCGGGTGATCGCGCCCGACATGGCCGGGCAAGGAGACAGCGACGACCCACCCCATCCGTTCGATGCGGACAGTCTGGCGGCGATTCTGCGTGACGGGCTCGACCGGATCGTGGGCGACGGGCGGGTCCGGATCACGGCCTTCTCGTTTGGGTCCATCATCGGCGGCGTGCTGGCGGGAGGTCTGGGGGACCGGGTGATCTCGTTCACAGGGGTTGGTGCGGCGGGCCTGGGGGAGCGGGGACCGATGACCCAGCAGATGATC
>CALAHL010000216.1 GCA_937891725.1 uncultured Rhodospirillaceae bacterium
AGTCCAACTTCCTGTGCGCGCTGGGATATGGCGACACATCGAAGGTCTTCGGCCGGTTGGACCGGTTCGCGTTCGATGAGGTCTGTCAGGTCGTCTAACATCGAGGGAGTTGGGCGAAAGGCGTGGACAGAGACCGCCATGCCTCATTTCGGCCCTCAAATGGTGTAATATCAAATTTTTACGGGAGTCTGGTCCCTATGACCAGCCACCCGACCGCATTTCCGGAGGCTGCCTTGCGTAAAGTTCTGATCGGCGTTGGTGCTCTTGTCGTCGTTTTGGTTGGTGTTCTGTTGATCGCGCCCGCCTTCATCGACCCAAATGACTACAAGCCGGAAATCCAGGCCGGCGTGAAGGAGGCGACCGGACGGGATCTGACGATTGGCGGAGATATCAGCCTATCACTGTTGCCGGCACCATCGCTCTCGGTCGCTCAGGTCAGCCTGTCGAATATGGCGGGTGGCGCTCCTGAGCCCATGGTCACGCTCGACTCCTTGGAGATCGATCTGGCGCTGATGCCGCTGTTGTCCGGGTCAGTCAAGGTCACTTCGGTGACGCTGGAGAAGCCGACGATCATCCTGGAGACGACCGCCGACGGCAAAGCCAATTGGATCCTCGAAGGCACCACGGCCGAAGGGAACAGCGCCGGAAGCAGTTCCGAGGGTGCCTCGGACGGTGGCGGCCTTGATCTGGCAGTCGACAAGGCAACCATTCGGGACGGAACCCTGATCTATCGTGACGGCGCGACCGGAACCGAACAACGGATAACGGACCTCAATCTGGATGTCACAACGGGTGGTCTGACAGGGCCGTTCGAGGCCGATGGGACCTTGTCCTATCAGGATCTGCCGCTGGGTCTGACTGCCAGCGTCGGCGAGATTGCCACCCAGGGCTCGACGCCGATCAAGTTGGACGTGTCCGTCGGCGACGGCGCCGGGACAGCGACGGTCTCGGGTTTGCTGAACTTGGCTGACGAGACCGGTTTCAAGGGGCCGAGCTTCAAGGGCGATGTGTCAGCCGATGCGCCTGATACGGCGGTCCTCATCGAGCGTGTGCAGGCCGCGTTGGGCGAGGCGGTGTCCGGTCTTCCGACCGCTCTGGGTCAGGCCGGGTCGGTCAGCGCGAAGTTGGACGGGAGTAAAGCCGGCGTCACCGCGGAAGACCTGTCGATCTCGCTGGGCGAGACCCGGATGCAGGGTCGACTGTCGGTGTCGATGACGGATGGGCTGATCGTCGACGCGGTGTTGAGCGGCAACCGGCTGGATCTGGACGCTTTCATGCCGGCTGACACTGCAGAGGCTTCAACTCAGGCGTCCGCTGGCCAGTCTGCAACTTCCGCTGCGACGCCGATGGGCGGGTTCACGATCCCCACCGATCTTGGCGGGACGGTCGAGCTGTCGGTCGATGCGGTTCAGTTCAAGGGTGCGGCAATCCGGAAGGCCCGGGTCAATCTCACCGCCGCCGATGGCGTGGTGGCGATCGATCTGGCCACGGCACAACTTCCGGGCGGCTCCGAGGTGACGGTGACCGGCACATTGGAGGCGCCGGAGGGCGCGCCGAAGTTTACCGGTCAAGCCGAAATGGTGTCCGACAATCTTAGGGGCACGCTGGATTGGTTGGGGGTCGATTTGGCCGGGATCTCGGCGGATCGTTTGCGGAAGGCCTCGTTCTCGGCTGCGGTGGCGGCGACCCCGCAACAGATCGATGTGTCCAACGCACGGATTGAACTGGATGCGACCCAAGCGCGGGGTGCGGTGACCGTCGCCTTACGTGACCGTCCGGCGTTCGGTCTGAGCTTGAACATTGATCGGATCAATGTGGATGCATATCTGCCGACGAGCGGTGGTGATGCCACGAGCGCTGGCGGGTCCGGCGCTCCGGCGGCGGGAGGTGCCACGGAAAGCGGTAGTCCGCTGGCGGTGCTCGGCGCGTTTGACGCCAATCTGAATGTCACGGTGGGCGAGGCGACCGCTGCCGGGGTGCCGATCCGGGATGCGAAATTCGACGTCCTGCTGCAGCAGGGCACGCTCACGCTACGGGATGTCAGCGTGGCGGACGCGGGCGGCGCACGGGGCCAAGTGTCCGGCACGCTGAAAGACGCGGCGGGAGATGCCACCGTCGATCTCACCTTCGATGTGGGTGTCGTCTCGATGGAGCGGCTGGCGCGCACGCTTTCCACCGATGTTCCGATCGCACCCGCCAAGCTCGGAAAGGTTTCCTTGCGGGGTTCGGCGTCCGGAACCATGCAGGATGTCACGTTGGACGTGCAACTGGCGCTCGCCGGTGGGACGCTCGGACTGAAGGGAACCGCTCAGCCGCTTGCCGCGACTCCGGTTGTCAATCTCGCGTACACTCTTGATCATCCAGACGCGAACACGCTGTTGGATGTTCTGGCACCCGGCAGCACGTCTGGTCTGGGTCAGCTTGGGGCGCTCAAAGCGTCCGGCGAGGTCAGCACCCGGGACGATGGCCGCTACAAGACATCCACCGGGATCACGCTGGCTGGCGCGACGATCAACGTGATCGGCAATGTTGACGCATTCGCGGCGGTACCGGATTTAAATCTCGCCATTGAGGTCAATCATCCCGAGACGGTGGCGCTGATCCGTTGGATCGTCCCTGGCTACACACCAGCCGGCGGCAACCAAGGTGCGTTCAAGTTCCGTTCCGAGCTCAAGGGACCGACCAACAAAGTCGCGATGGACGGTATTGAGCTGATCGCGGGGAGGGTTCAAGGCACCGGAACCGGGACCGTCGACCTGACTGGCGGCAAGCCGCGGGTCGCCCTACAGTTCGGCTTTGGCGATGTAGTGGTCGATCCCTGGTTGCCGGAAGGAACCGCCAAGCCGCAGGGGGCCGTTCCGGCTGTTCCTGTGGGCAGCCCATCGGGTGGATCGGATTGGTCACGAGACAAGATCGATCTATCCGGTCTTTCCGCCGTGAACGCTAAGGTCGATGCTGACTTCCGGCGCATCGTTTACGGCTCGTATGTCGTCGACAGCGCACAACTGGTCGCCACGCTTGAGAATGGTGTTTTGGACGTCTCCCGGTTGGGCGGCGGCACGTTTGGCGGCACCTTCGATCTGACGGCCCAGGTCGCTGACCGACCGACGCCAACCGCCGCTCTCACTATCAAGGTGCGAGACGCGGATGTTCGCAAAGCGGCGTCCACGGCTGCGGAAACCGACGTCGTCAGCGGCATTCTCACATATGACACCGATCTGACGACGTCCGGCGGGTCCGAGTTCGAGATGGTCTCGAACCTCGGTGGGACCGGTGCCTTCAACGTCCGGGACGGAGCGGTCGAAGGGTTCAGCCTGTGGGCGTTCTCCGATCAGCTCAAGGAGTTGAACCGCGCCCCGGACTTCCTGTCGTTGATCGACAAATCGCTTAGTGGCGGCACCACCGAATTCAGCGCCCTGAAAGGGAGCTACACGGTCAAGAACGGTATTCTGCGGTCGAATGACATCACCCTGACGGCGGATGCCGCCAATGGAACGGCCACGGCGGTTGTCGATCTGCCGCCGCGCCAGATGGATGTGCAGGCCCAGGCACGGCTGACCGAGCATCCCAACTCGCCCCCGATCGGCGTTCAGATTGTCGGCCCACTCGACAACCCCCGCCAAATCTACAAGACCGACGAAATGCAGGCCTATGTTCTGCAACGCTTGGCCCAACGGGGGCTTCTGAAGAACCTCGATAAGGTCAAAACCGGCGACGAGAATGTCGACAATCTGTTGAAGGGAATTCTGGGTGGCGGTCAGCAACAGCCGAGTGCCGCTCCGGTTGACCAATCTCCATCTCCAGCGCCACAGGACGCACCGCAGGATACGCAGCCGACGCCGGTCAAACCGGAAGATGCGGTTCGGGGGTTGCTGAAGGGGATCCTCGGGAATTAAGCCGTTTGGCAGCCGGCAGGGCAGGGCCTTTATTCTGGCGCGCCGCCTTGACCCTCTTCGGCATAGATCAGGACCAAAAATCTGTCGGCTTGATTTCCGGTCACACTGATCGGGAGCACCAGGATATCTGTCCGCAGAAGCTTACCATCCTTTGAAATTCCAGTGAATTGGCCGTCCCGTGGGCTTTTGCTCCGATAGGCCGCTTCCAGAAGCTGGAGCACCGGGAGAATGTCATGGCCAGACGGCAATTTGGGGGCTTTTTGAGCCGGCAACAGCGTTCTGGAAAGATCAGAGCCGAAATACTCGAATAGACAGCGCCCCAGTTTGATCGCCGTGAACCTCGGGCGGCTTTCGGAACTACGCTGCGTTTCGACGACCAAAAGATTGTCGTCCCACTGCCGCAACTCCAGGGAATCGAAGCTGGATGCCAGGGGAAGCGAGCTCGGCCGCGTTCGTTTCAGGTCCCACAGGCTGCGCAGTTTTTGAGAGTATGCGGCGGCGAAATCAACATCGGTTTGAAGTGGCTTGCGCGGTCTCGGGGCCGGAGCAAAGCCCGGACGCACCGGGGCTGTGCTTTCGGTCGATCCCTCGACCGTTTTTCCATGTGGATCGGTCCTCAAAGCGTTCTTATCAACGCTCACGTCGCATGGTCCTCTCGCTGGGGCTGGGCTCCGTCACAGCGGAACCGTCTTCGGCGGCATAAACGGACCCCCGAAGCTCTCCGTAACATACCGATTAACTTTAATCGTGTCCGACCAGTGGTCACTTGGCAAGCCCGACTTCTTCTTCAGATTGCGGATAAAGTCTTCAGCCCGTGTGATGCTCGACCATACACTTGGGAGAAACAGCCCGCGCCGCCCGGTATCCTCCAGGATCAATCCATCCTGGTCCGGTCTCACCTGCCGAACCAGGTCAGCCTCATCGTCGAATGTCAGGGGACGAGGCGTGCTCAGGATGGAAATGGACACATCGATACGATCCAGCTCCTCCAGGCTGAGCGGCGGGAAGCGCGGGTCGGAGAAGGCGGCCCGGTAAGCGTTTTCGGCCACGTCTGAAAGCAATTGGCGATGGGCGATGACCGATCCGATGCAGCCGCGCAAACGGCCATCCAGGTTCAGGGTGACGAAGCTTGCGCGCTGTGCTGTCAGCGCCGGCGAGACGCCCGGGCTGGCCTTCACGGCCGGTGCCGCGCCGTTCTCGATCCCGTACTTGACCGCCAGCCGCGCGATCTCGACCAGCTGATTCCGATCGATGTCGGAAAGCCGGGCGGATTCCGCATATTCCATGGCAAAGGCGCCATAGCCCACAACACGGTCGGGGCCGCCCCGGGTATCGGCCGAATTTCGAATATCGAGCCCGGTGACGCGCAGGTCCTTTCGACGTGCTTGATCCAACGCTCCGGCCAGCGCCCGGTGGCCACAGGCACCGGTGCCGTCAATCCTGTCCGGGCGCATCAGTTCAATCAGCCGACCCGTTTCTGAATCTAGCTTTCGCGCGGTCTCCGCATCGTGGAAATGGGAGAGGTCGGAAGACACAACGATCAGCGTCTCTGGACCGCCCCAAAGCCGGCTGAGGACCTCCGAAACCAACGCCTGCGACGCTTCACCGACCAGCAGAGGAACGATCGACGGAGACGAGAACACCCGTTGCAGGAAGGGCAGGTGAACCTCAAGCCCATGCTCCGCCTCGAACGCGCGATCTTCGATGGCAACGCCCGGCACGTCGAGAACCCGGCGGACGGCGGTCCAATCGACCGGAACCAGGCCCAGCGGTGTCGCCCATGCGTCGGTGCTGGTGGTGGCGATCCCTTTGAAGGCCACCCGATGTGCGGGACCGATCAGGACGATCCGAGTGACGATGTCCGATAGCGGGCGCAGCGGTGCATACGCGGTTCCGGCGATCGGCCCGGAGAACTGGTAGCCCGCATGTGGTGCGACGATCACCTTGGGGCGGACACCGCCAGAGGGACGGGCGCTCTCCAAACAGCGCTCGACCATCTCCACCAATTCGTTGTCTCCGGCCGGATAGAAGCCGCCGGCGACCTGGGGCGCGCGAACGGATCTGTAAGCCTTTTCGGTCTGATTGGGTGCGTTTGTCATGGCGTTTGATTATCATGCCCGGCGATGCCTCGCCAAATGAAAGGCCTGCCGTCAGATGACCGCCGACGTCTCCGAAAGTCTCCTCCCGTCCCTGAGGGATACGGCGCCACCGACGGTGTCCGGAAAGGGACCGATCGTGCCGACCGCGTTCTGGCGTATGCTGCCGGACGGACGGGTGCAATGCGAGATGTGTCCCCGGTTCTGCAAGCTCAAGGAAGGCGCACGTGGCCTCTGTTTCGTGCGGGCGCGGCAGGATGATGCCATCGTGCTGACGACCTATGGACGGTCCAGCGGGTTCTGCGTCGATCCGATCGAGAAAAAGCCGCTGAACCATTTCCTGCCGGGCACGCCTGTCCTGTCCTTCGGGACGGCCGGGTGCAACCTCGCCTGCAATTTCTGCCAGAACCATGACATCTCGAAAAGCCGCGAGATGGACCGGATGCAAGCCGAAGCGTCACCCGACGCGATCGCCGAATTGGCGGTGAAGCTGGGCTGTCGGTCGGTCGCCTTTACCTATAATGACCCGGTGATCTTCCATGAATACGCCCAGGACATTGCGATCGCCTGCCGGGACCGCGCGATCAAAACCGTGGCGGTGACGGCGGGCTACCTCACCGATGTGGCCCGCCCCGCATTTTTCGAGAACATCGATGCGGCCAATGTCGACCTGAAAGCCTTCACCGAGCGGTTCTATCGCGATGTGACGAAGAGCGAGCTGGCGCCGGTGCGTGAAACCCTGCGTTACCTGAAGCACGAAACCGATATCTGGTTCGAGATCACCAACCTGATCATTCCGAACGAGAACGACGATCCGGAAGAGCTGGAAGCCATGTCCGACTGGATCGCGCAGGAACTCGGCCCCGACGTTCCGGTGCACTTCACCGCCTTTCATCCCGACTATCGTATGCTGGACACCCAGGCCACCCCGCATGCGACCTTGGCGATGGCCCGACGGATCGCCCTAAAGGCGGGGCTCCGGTATGTCTATGTCGGCAACGTTACCGATCTCGGCCGCCAATCGACCCATTGTCCGACCTGCGGTGACCGGGTGATCGGCCGCGATTGGCATCAGCTGAGCGAATGGCGACTGGATGCGAACGGCGCGTGTCTGGGCTGCGGAACGGCAATCCCGGGCGTGTTCGACGGCCCGCCGGGGCGTTGGGGGCGAAAGCGGCTGCCGGTGCGGGTTTGAGCAGCCAGACGGCAGCTGACTCAGATACCCGACTGATTTCCTCGAGATATTGGAGCGAACAACCCCGCCACCGGCTCCGACACGCGTTCGGTGCCCCTATCCTCCCTCCGACACGCATAGTCGGCATGCGGATGGCGGATTTGCGGAAAACCCGCTCTCGTGAAATCTGATGGACCCCGCAGCGGTCCTGGACCCTGGGCGCAGTTCATGGAGGAATCGCATGGCCGAGGATGACGGCGAGGATATCGTTCTTTCGGAACTGGAGGATGACGAGCTCGTCCTGCAGATGCATGACGATCTCTATGACGGTCTCAAGGACGAGATCACCGAGTCGGTCAACATCCTCCTGGAGCGCGGCTGGACCCCTTACGATGTCCTGACCAAGGCCCTGGTCGAAGGCATGCGGATCGTCGGCATCGACTTCCGCGACGGGATCCTATTCGTGCCCGAAGTGCTGATGGCGGCCAATGCCATGAAGGCCGGGATGTTCATTCTGCGGCCGCTGCTGGTCGAGACGGGCGCACCGCGGGTCGGCAAGATGGTGATCGGAACGGTCAAGGGCGACATCCATGACATCGGCAAGAACCTGGTCTCCATGATGATGGAGGGGGCCGGGTTCGAGGTGATCGATATCGGCATCAACAATCCGGTCGAGAACTATCTGGCCGCGATCGAGGAGCATCAGCCGGACATCGTCGGCATGTCGGCGCTTCTGACAACCACCATGCCCTACATGAAGGTGGTGGTGGACACGATGGTCGAGAAGGGCATTCGCGACGACTACATCGTGCTGGTCGGCGGTGCGCCGCTGAACGAGGCATTTGCTGAGAACGTCGGCGCGGACGCCTACTGTCGGGATGCCGCGGTGGCGGTCGAGACCGCAAAGCAGATGATTGCCGAACGCCGCCGGTCGAATTCACAGGCAACCGGCGACTGAAATCTTCGGCCTTCGGGTTGGCGGGTTGGGAGTTGAGTGGACATGGATGGCGGATCGGTATCCGGCTTGGACGGGTCGCGCGAAAGACCCCAGTTTATGGCGCCCCGCGCCCTGTTCATCGCGTGCGGCGCGCTGGGACGGGAATTGGTCGAACTGAAGCGGATGACCGGTTGGCCCGGCATGGTCATCGAATGTCTGCCGGCCCACTGGCACAATACCCCTGACAAGATCGCCCCTGCCGTGCGCCGGAAGATCCGTGCCGCGCGTGCCAAATTCGACCGGATCTTCGTGCTGTATGCGGAGTGCGGGACCGGGGGCGAACTTGATCGCGTGCTGGAGGAGGAGGGAGTCGAGCGGATTTCCGGACCCCATTGCTATCAGTTCTACATGGGGACCGAGCATTTCACCGACCGCGCGGAGCAGGAGCCGGGTTGTTTTTTCCTGACCGATTATTTGGTGCGTCATTTTGATCGTTTGATCATCAAGGGCCTCGGGCTGGACCGTTTTCCGGAGCTGCTGGGCGACTATTTCGGGCACTACACCACGCTGATCTATCTGGCACAGACCGAGGATCCGCGGCTGGACGGAAAAGCGGAAGCGGCGGCACAGCGCCTGGGTCTCGGCTATGAACGACGTTTCACCGGGTATGGTGAGCTTGGCGACTTCGTCGCGCGCGCGTCGCAGATGGCGGAGATCATCCCCGTCGATTTCGGCGCGGCCCAAGTGGCTGGGTGAACGGATCGTGGCGAACCTGATCATCGTGTCCTGGCGCGATATTCCGGCCCAGGTGATCGTTGAGCTCGGCCGGGGCCGCAAGCGGATCAGTGCAAAGGTGGAACTGCCGAAACGGTTCATCACCGCGATCGACAGCGCCGCGATGCGTGGCGGCGCCGATCAGGCCGACGACTATCTCGAGCAATGGAGGCGCTCGGACCCGGTCGAGGTTGATGCTGCGGACGGGCCCGCCATGCAGGCCGTGGCCGAGGCGAAAGCAGCGGAGATTGAAACCGCATATCCTGCCGAGAGGCTGCGGGATCTGATCGCAAACGATGGGCGGGGTTAGTTGTTCGGCGGATTCTGAATAATTAGGTGTAGGGAGGCTGTTGCAGAATCACCGGTTCCACCGACGATCTCCGCTTGACCCACTGAC
>CALAHL010000217.1 GCA_937891725.1 uncultured Rhodospirillaceae bacterium
CGCGAGTAGATTTCATCGACGGGGACACCCTCGCGATCCACCCAGAGCCACTGGACCGCGCGACGATGTGCATAGTCACCTTCCGGTCGCGGCGCGAACTCGTATCCGCCGGTGAACAGGCCGATCGCACGAAACTTAGAATTGCCCTTCGACACGATGACGACGTCGCCTGTGCGGATCCAGTTACGAAACCGAAACGGCATCTGAACTGCGCCGGAACGGCCATCGATCTCACCGCTCTGCGCGCTCTTCGCCTTGCAAGCCTCAAGAATGGCCTCCCGGCTGGCATATTTTTCGTCGCTCCAGTCGATATCCTCAAATCCGAGAACCGCGTACCCGCCCTTGATCGCATCCTCGAACAGATGGGCGTCCTCTGGCTTGTTCGCTTCGCCGATCGACATCTTGAACACTTGCCGTCCGGCGATCTGGACGCTGTCTGCAGTTGATGCGCGCCCTCGACTGGTCTCAGCACGCTTTGCGATGCGCCGAAATGTTCCCGGCACAGTTTCGAGCCTGAACCCAGCTGAAGCCGTGCTCTCTCCATCGTCGGACCCAGTCATAGGCTGCCGACCCTCGACGAAATCTTCATAGGCCATTGACTGGTGAAAGGTCACAAACTCGATCCGCCCTGCTGCCAACAGGCGCTGATATAGATCCACCAGCGCATTGCGGTCGGCTGGCACCGGCTCACCACACAGGCGGACAGCTTCGGCTGTCGTGCTGTAGGTTTTTCCAGTGCCGGGCGGGCCATAGAGAATTAGATTTTGTGCCATAGCTGCGCCAACCCTAGCTGTTGTCTCGATCTCCGTCTCGGCCGGTTCGGCCGCTTCCCATAGGCGTGCCAAAGCTCGGGCCGCAGCCGGTTTGATCAGGATACCCGAGGATTGCGGGGTCCAGTCCTGACCCGCGATCTTGCTGGTCAACATGTCCAACGGCACGAAGGCATCCTGCGCTGGATCTCGGATATCCTCGAATTCAACATCGATGAAATCAGAAGTTTCGCCAGCTTCCGCGCGCGCCTTGTCCCAATGGGTGTCGGGGTAAGGCGCTTTAGCCACCCTGCCGCGGGCGATCACGCCGCGTGGATCCTGCCCCGTTCGGAGGAGGTATACGCGGTCGTCAACCTTCGGTTTCTTCGAGCTGGTCCGCCAGGGATGCGTGACAGTCTCGCCCGCAACCGTGGTCGCGCGGTCTTCCGCGAAGAACTGCCAGTCCCACTTTGCGGGGTTCCAACTGACCAGATAGGTCGCCCCGCGGTCCCGCCACTTGCTTTCAATATCTGGCTCATAGAAGTCGAT
>CALAHL010000218.1 GCA_937891725.1 uncultured Rhodospirillaceae bacterium
CTCCCCGGTCACGCCCATGGACGCCGAGACTTCATTGAATTCAGCTTATTCAAACCTAGGGGAACACGCGGCGCTGCACAACCGGATCGGCGGAATTCTCCGTCTGCGTCGCAGAAAGGGCACGCCGAGTGGCGGGCTCAGTTCGGCTGGATGACGGCCGGAGGGTTCCCGACATCCCGTGCGGTGCTGCCGACCTGAGCGGGGGCGGTGGTACCGGGTACGGTCCCGGTGACAGGCGGCGGCGCGACCGGTGCGCTGGGCGCCGGCGCCGGTGGGCCGCCGCCTGGCGGTAACGGCGGAGATCCATCCGCCGGCAAAGCCGGGGGGCCACCGCCTTGGACGGCGGTGTCCGCATTCGCCGGGGCCGGGGCGCCGTCGTCGGCTTCCTGCCGGGCCTTTTCTTCCTTCGCCAAGGACAACGCCTGGGCGTCGTTGGCACCGATCGACAGCAAAGTGACCGAGATCCGCCGGTTTGCCGGATCGAAGGGGTTCTCCGGAATCAGAGGTTCGCGATCGGCGCGGCCGACCACCTTCTGAACCCGATCTTTCGGCACTCCGGACGTTTCCAGGAAGCGGCGCGACGCGTCTGCCCGTGCGCTGGACAGGGAGAAGTTGTCGTTCGGTGATCCCGGCGCGAAGGGTACCGCGTCCGTGTGACCCGAGATTTCGATCTTCTGGGGCATGTCTTTGATGATATTGGCCACCGCCAGAAGCAATTCCCGCGTCTTGTCGGACATGCCGGCGCTGCCGCTTTCGAACAGCGCGTAGCGTTCCTGGTCGAGCAACTGGATGCGCAAGCCTTCCGATGTCTGTTCGACCTTGATGCTGTCTTCCAGCTCCGCAAGGCCGGGGGTGTTCTCGATCGCTTCCTGAAGCTGCTCGGCGACCTGCTCGAACTGTCGGTCTTCGCGCTCCTGGAGCAAGCGTTCGATCTCGGCCTGGTTGATCGTGCCTTCTTCGTCCTCACGGGACCCGAGGCGGCTTTCGATGTTCTCGGGATCGTCGCTGTCCGGATCGGTCCGCTCGGTCCGTTCGGCCTGCGGGCGGGCGGTCTGCGGTGTGGTGATCATCGGCGGTGAGTCCTGGGATTTCAGGGCGCCCGGCACGGTGATCGAGGTTCCCCCCAGCACACCGCCAGAGCCGGAGCGGGTGGCGCGCGAAATCGCGGTTGGGTCGAAATAGTTGGAGATGCCCATCTTCTGCTCTTCGGTGGTCGCGTTCAGCAGCCACAGAAGCAGGAAGAAGGCCATCATCGCGGTCACGAAGTCGGCATAGGCCACCTTCCAAGCGCCGCCATGGTGTCCGCCATGGCCGCCCTTCTTGACCTTCTTGATGACGATGGACGCGTGGTTATCCACCCAGCTTTCTCCCACGGTCGGTTCGACCGGATTGTATCTGGCCCAGCCTCAACACTCGCACCGCAAGGTTAAATTTTTGCGAAACGAAATGTTCGGCAATGGCACTAAGCAAGTTCGGGGCCAATACCCTGGGCTGCAACCACATCCTTCGAACGACTAGACCGGCGGCAGGGCGGCGACCGCCTCTTCGACTTCGTAGAAGGAGGGACGATCCTTGTGCAAGAGCGCCTTGCGGGCGAACTCGACCGAGACAGCAGGCGCGTAGCCTGAGACGTGGGCCAGCAGACCCGCGCGGATGCAGCCGAGATATTTCGCGTCGGCCTGGAAGGTCGCGGACATAGACGCGGCCAGCGGACTCACAAACCCGTAGGCCAGCAGAATGCCGAGGAAGGTTCCGACCAGCGCGCCGCCGATCAGCTTCCCCAGCACCTCCGGAGGTTCGGTGATCGACCCCATGGTCTTGATGATGCCGAGCACGGCGGCCACGATCCCGAGGGCCGGGAAGCCGTCGCCCATGGTCTGGTAGGCACTCTGGACCAGAGCATCTTCGGCATGATGGGTCTCCAGTTCCTCGTCCAGGAGATCGGCCAGTTCATGCGGATTGTCTGTGCCGAGCGTCATCATCCGCAGATAGTCGCAGAGGAACTCAAGCGCATGGTGGTCGGCGGAAAAGCGCGGGAATGCCGAAAACAGACTGCTTTCCTCAGGCCGTTCGATATGCGCTTCGATTGCAAGCATGCCCTTGGTCTTGGCCAGCTTGAAGATCGCATAGAGCAGGGACAGCAGTTCCAGATAGTCGTCCTTGTTGTATTTGGGGCCGCGAAGAGCAGCCTTGAACGCGTATCCGGCTTTGCCGAGCACAAATTTCGGGTTCGCGGTGATGAACGCGCCGACTCCCGCGCCGCCGATGATCACAAGCTCGAACGGCTGCCAAAGCGGCGCAAGTTTGCCACCCATGGCCATATAGCCACCGATCACACAGACGATCACAACGACCCATCCGATAATAATGAACATGCGCGGCGCTCCATTTGGATGCCCGTCACAAAGGACGCACATCAGCGTTCATAACCCTATCTTTCGCGAAGATGCGCGATTTAACAAGAAAATCCGCCAACATAATGAAATTGTGATGATTGTTTCCGGACCCCATTGGCCTATCTCCGACCATGACGTTTGAATCAGTCCGTCCTTCGGAGTATCAGACGGGTTGACGTTCGCAGCACCGATCCGGGGCCGAACCGCCGCGGATCGCGGCGAGGCCGTGGATCGGGCAGATAAGAGGTGGCATGTCCGCTGATTTAGACACCGAGGCCGATCGGTCCGATTTCAAGGCTGTGCTGGGGCGCTGGGCCACCGGAGTCGCGGTGGTGACGACGCGGCTTCCCGACGGAGTTTCGGTCGGGCTCACGGTGAACAGCTTCGCCTCGGTCTCGCTCGACCCGCCGCTTGTGCTGTTCAGCATCGGTCGGGACGCGGGCAGTTTCGAGGCGTTCGGAAAGACCGGGTGTTTCGCGGTCAATCTGCTGCGGCAGGACCAGGCCGAGATCTCCAATCGCTTTGCGGATCCGGATGCCGAACGTTTCGCGGTCGATCGGACCGAACAATGGATCACCGGTGCGCCGATCCTGTCGGACGCCTTGGCGGCACTCGATTGCGATGTGCATGCACGCCACGAGGGTGGGGATCATGTGATCATCGTCGGGCGCGTGCGGAAGCTGAAGGTGCTGAACGACGGCCATCCGCTCGGCTACTGGCTTGGCGGCTATCGCGCCCTGTCCTCGCTGTAGCTGGCACACGACGGGAGACAGAATCAGATCGTCGATGGCGCCTATTTGCCGATCAGGTCCTCGCCCATCAGATCTTCGATGAACACCGACAGCAGCTGGGTCCGGCTGGTCACACCGGCCTTGGCATAGACCTTGGCCAGCTGAACTCTGACAGTGCTGGCCGATGCCCCGCGCAATCCGGCGATCTCCGCCACCTCGAAGCCCTTGATCGCCAGCAGCGCGACATTCGCTTCGGCAGCGGTCAGCCCCCAACGATCGAAATAAGCCTCGATCACCTCGGCCAGCGCGCCCGACGCGATGGACAGGGCGGTCTCCGCCCGTCGAATTCTGTCGAGGGTCCGCCGGATTTCCAGCGCCCCGAAAATCACACCGAGTACCAGTGCGACTGCGATCACCGCCTCGAAGGCGGTGTGGACATCGGCCCCGTCCCAGGTGAAATCGGCCGTCACATCGACCACGAAGAACACCGCGCAGACCGCCTGCACGGCCACCAGGGCGGCCAGCAGCCCGGCCCGCCGAGAGGGCGCGCCGGGCTTGCGGTTGTGCGTGTTCGATCGGGGATCGGCTTCCGTCACTCGGGTCCTCGTGATCTGGTCCGGATGGTCATGTTTCGGATCAGGTTAACACCGGACAGGCGAGACTCGAGAACCACTCCGCAGACATGCGCGGCGGCGAGAACCAGCACCAGATTGGCGGCGACCTCGTGAATGTCTTCCATCTCATAGATGTCAAAGACCTCCATTCCGATACCGGTCCCGATCACGACGGCGAGGGAGCCCCACATGGCATAGACCATCAGGCTCCCGATCGGGTTATGGGAGCGTTGTGCGGGGTGTTCGCCATGCAGCATGCCTTGGGCATAGGCCTTGGCCTTCAAGAGGCTCGGCGGGAAAGATGAGAACCGAGCCTCCTCCGTTCCGACGATCCCCCACAGAACGCGCAGGGCCAGCATCGCAAGCACTGCGTAGCCGATCCAGTTGTGGAGTTGGGACTCCTCCTCAACGATCAGACCGTTGAGCACGACCGAGAGGGCGACGACCCAATGGGTCACGCGGACGACCGGGTCCCAGTTCACCCCCTTTGACGGGGGGATAACCGGACCCGAAAGGGTGTCTGAGGGCTGTGACATCAGTCGTCATCCCCCATGGCGACGATCGCGCCGCTGTTCGGGTCGATCTTTAGCTCCTGCCGATGACCGTCTTTGACCACCTTGACTTCGATCTTGCCGTGCTCGTTCTCGTATTTGGCGATCTTGTAGCCGTCCTCGGCCAGCGCGGCGGCAATCTGGTCGGCGGTCGTGCCCAGAATAGCGCCCATCACCGGCTCGACGGCCAGCGCCGGCGTGGAGATGGCGGCAGTGCTGAGCAGGGTGGCGGCAATCAGGGTCCGTGAAAAACGGGTTTGCATATTCGGCTCCTCGGTTTCGGACACGTCGGCGGGATGCCAGCGTCCGTTTCCCCGAAGTGACCCATCCCACCATGTCGCACCATTGCCGCGCCGCTTACCCCGTCGTCTGTAAGCGCAAGCTTACGGCCCGATCCCGTCGACCCCGGCGGAGCCCAGCAGGCGGGCCGGCAGGCCTCTTGCCTCGAACGTGGAAAGCAGTTCCCGGACATGCTCGGCATTGCGGGTCTCGACCACACAATCGAGGTCGGCTTGTTTGACCGGAACATCCTGGAACAGGCGATGGTGATAGACCTCGACGATGTTTCCGCCGGTATCGCCGATCAACTGGGCAACCCGTGCCAGAACGCCCGGTTCATCCGGGATCTCGATCCGAAGACGGATCAGCCGCCCGTCGGCGACCAGCCCCCGCATCAGGGCCGAGGCCAGGATGCGGGTGTCGATGTTGCCGCCGCAGATCACCGCCCCCACATCGCGGCCGGCGAACCGGTCGGGCGCCTGCAGCAGAGCGGCGATTCCTGCGGCACCTGCACCTTCAGCCACGATTCTCTGCTGCTCGACCAGAATTTGGACAGCGCGTTCGATCTGGCGCTCCGGCACGGGTATGATCTCGTCGACCAGCTCCGCGATGATCGCGCGGGTCAGGACACCGGGTGACTTGACCGCAATTCCTTCCGCCAGGGTGGCCTGTCCAAAGCGCGGCTCCAGCCCGTTGATCGCCTGATACATCGAGGCAAAACTGTCGACCTGGACGCCGATCAGCCGAATTTCCGGCTTCAGCGCGCGGGCGGCGATTGCGATGCCGGACATCAGGCCGCCACCGCCGATCGGCACCACCAGCGTGTCCAGTTCCGGCCGGTCGGCCAGCATTTCCAGCGCCACCGTACCCTGTCCCCGGATCACGTCCCGATCGTCATAGGGATGCACCAGATACAGGTTTTCCTCGGCGATCAAC
>CALAHL010000219.1 GCA_937891725.1 uncultured Rhodospirillaceae bacterium
CATGGGTCTTCGCCGCCTCCGTCAGGCGCCGATGCGCCGTGAGGTTGCCGCGAAGCTCCTTCCAGCCGCCGCTCGGGCCCAACAGTCGGCCTCCCGCCGCCGCGAAAAAATCCGGCCGGAAACTCTCAACCACCACGAACCGCTGGAACGCCTCGAACCCGGCCTTGTCATGCATCTCAAGCCAGAGATCCATCTGCGTCGCCAGATAGGGATCGACCCGCGCCCAGCATCCGGAATTCACCAGCGAGCGCACCAGGTCAGGCCGCCGGATCGCAACCTTCTGAAAAATGCAGGCCCCAATTCCGACGATTCCCACGAAATGGGCCCGTTCGATCCCGAGATGGCTTGCAAGCGCGATCACATCCGTGGCGTACAAATCGGTCGTCGCGGGCATCTCGGGGTCGTCATCGGAGTCGGCCAATCCCCGATGATCGAACACGATGACCTGATACCGATCGGTCAGCCCGGCCGGAATATGCCCGATCCCGCCATGGCAGAAGCTTCCCCAGCCGCCGGAGATGAACAACGGCGCGCCGCTGCCGTGGATCTCATAGTGCATGTTATGATTGTTCAGGAGCACGGTGGGCATGTTCGAGTTCCGGTGGGTCGGAGAGGAGCGGCACCATAGCGGTCCGTTACGGCGCCGTCAGCCCAGCGCCCTTTCCAGCTCCGCGAGGGCACCGAATGGGACATCACCGACGATTTGCAAACCGATTGGAAGCATCCCCTCGCCGACGGGACACGGCAGGGTGATCGCCGCCGCTCCCGTGGCATTCGCCAATGCCGCCAGGTCCGCCTGATTGGCCGGCGCGTCTTGGGTGAAGGGAAAGCTGGTCTGTGGAGCCGTCGGCAGCAGCACACCGTCAAATATCGACAGGACTGCTGCCAGTGCCGGTCCGGCGGCGTCCAACACCGCGCGTCTGGCTGCGACCTTTTCCGGCGCCGCCTTGAGCCCGTAGTCGAGGAAACCGGTCAACTCGGAAGATAGCGCCTCGGGGACCCGCGCCCGCATCTCCGCCAAGGCGTCAGCCCCTTCGGCCACAACAATCAGCAGACCGGCCTTGCGGAGCTCCGCCAGATTGAGTCCAAGGTCGACCTCCTCGACCTCCGCCACCGTCCGCAAGCGCGAGACAGCGGCCTCAAAGGCCGCGAGCACCTCTGCATCGACCGCGACACCGGCCATGTCCTTCGGCACCGCGAGCCGGAGCGGGCGTCCAAGCGGCCGATCCGCCCCCCCCGTGATCACCCGCATCGCGAGGGCCACATCGGCCACGGTCGCCGTCAATGGGCCAAGATGGTCGAGGCTGGGCGCTAGCGGGAAGACGCCGTCGAGCGGCAGCACATCCCGCGCCGGCTTGAACCCGACGCATCCACAATAGGCCGCCGGCAGCCGCACTGACCCCATGGTGTCGGTCCCGAAGGTAAGGGGCAGCCACCCGGCCGTAATCGCTGCCGCTGACCCGCCGGACGAGCCGCCCGGGGTAAATCCGTGCCGGATCGGGTTGTGGACTCTCCCATGATGCGGATTGTCCGATGTCGCTCCCAAGGCCGCCTCGTGCATCGCAAGTTTGGCGATCGGGATCGCCCCCAAGGCCCGAAGACGCGCGGTGATCCAGGCATCGGCCTCGGCGATCCAGGCGGTGCCGAGCCCGTTTGTCATGGGCCAACCGGCAACGTCGATATTGTCCTTCAGGCCAACCGGCACCCCGTCCAGTTCGGACAAGGGCGCGCTGGAAGCCCGGCGTGCGTCGCTGACCCGGGCCGCCATTCTCGCCTCGGCCTCCGCCAGATGCCAGACTGCTCCAAGATCCGCATTGCCCGCCGCGATCTTCGCCAGCACCTGCTCCACCATATCGACGGAACAGATCCTGCCTGCTGCCAGGCCCGCCACGACATCCACCAGCCGCATCATTGCTCAACCACCAAACGTTTGGGTTTCTGTCGGCTCTCGACCTCGGTCAGACCGGCGGTGCCGCCGGGCGCGGTCAACTCGACCGGGATCGAGATGCCGATCCGTTGTTTCAGCCTGTCCTCGGCCCGGGAACGTAAACCATCTGCCGGTGTCGCGGTCTCCGCCATTACCCGTAGGCTCTCGCGACCGTTTTCGTCTCGATGGACCACGCAGACATATTCTCCACCCAAGCCGTCAACTTCTGCCAAAGCCGCGCCGATCGCGGTCGGGTAGACGTTGATTCCCTTAATTTTTACCATGTTGTCGGACCGCCCCATAAACCCCTCAATCCGGCGGAACGGCAGGTCTAGCGGATTGGCGCCTGAACGGACGGCGGACAGATCCTTGGTGTCGAACCGGATCACCGGATAGATGCCATCCTTGAACAAACAGGTGACGCACAAATTGCCGGGCTGGCCCTCCGGCACCGCCAAACCGGTCTCCCGGTCCAGCAGCTCGACCAGTTGGGCGTCTTCCATGAGATGCAGGCCGTCCCGCTCCGGTCCTTCCGCCGCGATGGTGCCGGTGTCTCCAACGCCGTACCAGTCATAAGCCTCAATGCCGCCCCAGGCCGCTTGCAACGCCGCCCGGGTGTCGTGGGCAATGTGACCGGAGATCATTCGCAGCGGAATTTGCACGCCCTCCCGCTTTGCGACCTCGGCCAGCCGGAACAGGTAGTCACCAAACCCGACCAGAACGGTCGCTCCAAACCGCTCCATCAGACGCACTTGCTGGATCGATGGGGTCTCGGCCCCGGTGCCGCCGGTGATCAACAGCGTCTTGGTGAAATGCAGCAAGGTCTCGCGAATATAATGCCCGCCGTTGACCGTCCCGAACCCGTAGACCGAGTGCACCACATCGCTATCCACAACCCCGTGCAGCCGGTAGGCGCGGGCCAGCAGCGCGTTCTGCACTTCCCGGTCCCAGGCTCCGTAGTAGATCGGCTGCGGCACGCCGGTCGTGCCGCTGGTGGTATGGAAGACAACGGCCGGACGCTCTCCGCTGTCCGGGAAACCGTGAAAGTCGCCGAACGGCGGAAACCGCTCGACGCTGTCCATCAGATCCGATTTTGAAAAGGTTGGGATTTTGCGCAGATCGTCGATCGAGCGGATATCGCCCGGCCCGATCCCGGCCTCGGCCCAGCGTCGAGCATAGAACGGAACCTGCCATCCACGTTCGACAACGCGACGGAACCGGGCCTCCTGCAAGGCGCGCAGCGCGTCGACCGAGAGTCCCCGGAACCGCGCCAAGAAGGCGTCTCCAACCGGGTACTCTTGTTCAAGACGCGTCGGGTCCGATTCGGTGAAGTATCCACTCATGTCCCGACGGTAGCCGGTGGCGGAGGATTCGGGAATGGTCGGCTGCCGCACCGGACTGATCACATGCGAAAAGGCGGCCCTCCCGATGGAAAGCCGCCTTCCTGCAACACGTCCCCTCATCCTCCGAAAGACACCGGCGCGCCCCTTGAGGGCAGCGGTCGGCCTCTAAACGGCGGCCAATCAGCCCTGGCGGGCCTTGAAGCGCGGGTTCAGCTTGTTAATGACATACACGCGACCCTTGCGGCGGACCACCCGGCAGTTCTTGTCACGTTTCTTCAAAGTCTTAAGCGAGTTGGCGACACGCATGATCGTCTCCCGAATTCCTGGAAGCGCGGTTGGTACCCACCCCGGCCGTCGATGTCAACCCGAAAGCGCCGTGGCGGGGGCAAACCATACGCCATACGCCCGAGCTACATGCGCTTGAGCGCGAAGAACCGTTAAGCCTTGAGTTCACCGGCTTCCAGCATCGAGGCACGGCGCGCCCAATTTTCCGCCTCTTGGATCAGCGCCGCCTGACGACGCGGCTTGCCCGCAAAGACGCCCGCCCCACCCGCCTTGCCGTCCTTGGCGGATTGCCCGGCCGCGGTCACAAAAGCGGCGAAGGCGCCCTTTATGGTTTCCGCGTAAAGCGGCGAGAGGTCCTCGACAATCCGGATATCAAGTCCCCGGTCGCCCAATGCCTTTTGATACCGCTCGACACTCCACAGGGAGATCGGCTCGGCCGAACCCTCGATCCAGGCCCTCACCCGCCCGGTCGGCGCCTCGTTGGTCTCGGTTACGAAATCGGTGATCAGCAGCTGTCCGATATCCTTGATGGCGGCTTTCATTCCGTCGAGCATACCGACCTTGTCCGCGATCAGGTGTAAGGTGTCGCGAGACAGCACACAGTTGGCCGATTTCGGCGGTGGTGCGAAGTTCGACTGCTCATATCCCTCCAGCTTGACCCTGGACGCCCCCTTGAGTCCCTTGATCGCGCTCGGAGCCGAGGAGAGGAGTTTGGGTCGGTGTTCGTATCCTGTCACCCGAACGCCAAAGAATTCCGAGAGGGCGGCCGGCCCGCCGCCCAGACCTGCCGAAACATCGAGGACACTCTCCTCCGAGGTCAGCCCGAACGGCTTGCAGATCTCCGCCATCCGTTCTGCGCCACCCGGCCCGATGAACCCGCGGCCGAACAGGCGTTGCACGACATCGATCCGGCTGTCCGGCCAGACCGGATCATCGTCATCGACTTCCGCTTCAACTTCGAGGTCGCGGGTGATGAAGTTCTTGTGAGCATCCGCAGGACCCAGGCCTCCGGAGCCCCCCTGCTCTTGCTGCGCCAGTTTGAAGGCGTGCAATTCGGAGG
>CALAHL010000220.1 GCA_937891725.1 uncultured Rhodospirillaceae bacterium
TGCCTGTGTGAGGCCCTTCGACAGGCTCAGGACGATGGACGTTTTCAAACGGACGACCCTAAGCGCCTTCAGACCTTGCCCGCCAGCATCCCTTCGACCAGTTCCTGCACCGCCAGCGCCTCTTCGACGGTGGCGAGTTCGTGGGGCTCCCCGCGCAGCCATCTGTCGGCCTGGGTGAGCTGGCGCTGTAGGGCGCTGCGGCGCGGGTCCTCACCGGTCGACCAGTCGAGTGCCTCCTGCCAGTCGCCGCCGTCCGAACGCCAGAGCTGATAGAACTCGCGGAACTGATGGCTGAGCCTGGCGGCCTTGACGGTGACCTCCTGGCGGTCCGGCTGGGCGCCGCCGACCGTGCCGATCACGTTGACCTGCTTGCCGTCCGCCGTCTCCAGCCGGGCGATGATGTCGGTCTCGCACAGGGCCGGGTCGGACGGGTAGCTCGGCCTGGCGTATTTCAGGCTCAGCGGTCCGAGGAAGCGTCCGGCCAGGAACAGGAAGTGGGAGATCACCTCCCGCGTGTAGCCGCCCTCCGCCTTGAAGCGCAGCCAGTCGGCCTCGACCTGCCAGGCGCGCGGCCAGGACGGGTAGGTGACCACGATGTCGATGCCCACCAGATCGCCGGTCTCGCCTGCGGCGATCGCGCGATGCAGTTCCTCGAAGCCGCGGGAACTGGCCTGGGTGAAGTTCACCACGCTCGGCAGGCGCCCGGCCTTGAGGCGGGTGGCGAGATCCCGGCTCTCGGTATTGTCGACACCGAGCGGCTTCTCCATGAACACGCCCTTGCCGGCTGCCGACGCCGCCAGCGCATAGGCCTTGCGCGGGGCGGGCGGGCAGGCGAGGTAGACCATGTCGGCATCGGCAATCGCCACCTCTGCCGTCTCGGCGATCGGCGCGTCGGGTGCGATTACCCGGGCCTTGGCGAGGGCGTCGGCGGAGGGGTCCCAAAGTCCGGTGACCTCGAACTCCGGATGCACCAGCAGATTGTCGAGCATCCGGCGGCCCATGATACCGAGCCCGATGATCGCGGTTTTATGAGTCATGATATTCCGGTCCCTGTTGGCCGCGATCAATAGCCGAGTGCACAGCCGTCCTTACGGGGATCCGACGCACCGGTCAGGACACCTGTTTTTGGATCGATCATGACCGCCTGGCTGCCGCCGATCGGCTTGTCCATATGCTTGAGCACGTGGCCGCGTGCCTCAAGGGCGGCATAGGTCTCCTTGGCCAGCGTGCTTTCGACCTGCAACTCGCCCTTGAGCGCGAAGCTGCGGGGCGCGTCCATGGCCTCCTGCGGATCCATCCCCAAATCGATCACATTGGTCAGGAAGCTTGCGTGGCCGGTCGACTGATACTGGCCGCCCATCACGCCGAACGGGCCGAGGATCTTGCCGTCCTTCGACAGCATGCCGGGGATGATCGTGTGCATCGGCCGTTTGCCCGGTGCTATCGCGTTCACATGACCCTCGATCAGATTGAACGACTGACCCCGGTTGTGCAGCATCACGCCGCTTTCCGGCGCCATGATCGCGCTGCCGAACCCGCTGAACAGGGAGTTGATGAAGCTGATCGAGGTGCCGTCCGCATCGACGCAGGAGAGATAGATCGTGTCCTTGTGAACCGGGAAGTCGCTCTCGGCGAAGGCGCCGGCCTTCTTCATGTCGATCATCGCGTTCAGCTGCGAGATGTGTTCGTCCGACAGCAGCCAATCGACCGGAACGGCGACCTTGGTCGGGTCACTGATGTAGCGGTCGCGGGTGGCGTAGCCGAGCTTGGTGGCTTCGGCGATCAGGTGGACGCGATCAGCCTCCGA
>CALAHL010000221.1 GCA_937891725.1 uncultured Rhodospirillaceae bacterium
CGCCCTCGACGCCATCCGGACCGGTTGGACACAAGGGGTCACGTCCGGCCTGGAACGCGAGGCCCAGCGCTTCGCTGAAGCGATCCTCGACCCCGACGGCGGCAAGATCGGGATCGAGCAGTTCATGGACAAGCGCAGCCCGCCGCTCCCGGTGCGCCGCGACGGCGTCCACGACTACGACACCCATGGTGAGCGGCGCGACGCGCTGATCGCATCGGGGGATCTGTTTCCGATCGGGACCCCGTTCTATCCGGGGGTCACGCCGATTCCGTCCTATCAACTGGCATTCGGCATTGCCCGCGATCCGGACACCGGCGCACCCCGCTTCGGCCCACCTGGTCGGAACGAGCGCGAACTGATCGCCAAAGTTCCAACACCGAAGGCGAATGAGGCTTTGGTCTACGTCCTGACCTCGGAGGTGAATTTCAACGACAACTGGGCCCTGACCGGCATTCCCGTCTCGCCCTTCGACTCCCATGAGCAGGACCTGCAGATCACCGGCTCGGGCGGGCTTGCGCTGATTGCGGCCATGGGGAGCGAGCTGAAGGCGGAAGGACGTCTCAAGGTCGGCGACCTGGTGTCGATCTATTCGGGAACCAGTGATCTTCTGGGACCGGAGGCGGGCCACGACCCGATGTTCGCCGGCTTCGCGATCCAGGGCTATGAAACCGAAACCGGAAGCCACGCCCAGTTCCTGACAGTCCAGGGTCCTCAGCTTCACCGTCCGCCGGCCGATCTGACGCTTGAGCAGGCCGGCGCCTACACGCTGAACCTCGGCACCATTACCCGGTGTCTGTTCACGACCCTCTCCATTGCACCGGGCCGAACCCTGTTCGTGGAAGGGGCTGCCACCGGGACCGGTCTCGACGCCCTCAAGAGCAGCGTGCGTGCGGGGCTTGAGGTCACCGGACTTGTGTCGAGCGAGGAGCGGGCCGGTTTCGTCCGGTCCCAGGGCGCTGTTGGCGCGATCAACCGTCGCGACCCCGCCCTCTCGGACTGTTTCACCCCGGTCTCGGACGATCCTGCGGCCGTCAAGGACTGGGATGCGGCGGGCCAACCCCTGCTCGACGCTTACCGCGCGATGAACGGCGGACGCCTGGCAGACTACGTGGTCAGTCACGCCGGTGAGCATGCCTTCCCGCGCAGCTTCCAGCTTCTGGCGGAACACGGCGTCCTCGCTTTCTACGGTGCGTCGTCGGGCTACCACTTCGCCTTTGTCGGCAAACCCGGGACGGAGCGCCCGGAGACGATGCTTCAGCGGGTTGGATTGCGGGGCGGAGAATCCGTCCTGATCTACTATGGTCCGGGTACCGACGACCTCAGCGACGACATCGGCATGGAAATGATCGAGGCCGCCCGTCTGCACAAGGCGCGGGCGGTGGTGGTCACCACGACCGACGCCCAACGGGAACTTCTGCAGTCGCTGGGTCTGGAAGAGACGGTCGAGGGGATCGTCAGTCTCCAAGGGCTCAAACGCCGGGACGGCGACCAGTTCGTCTGGCCATCGACTCTGCCGCGCCTGCCGGATGCCCGCGTCGATGTCGCAGCCTTCAAACGCGGCGTGCGCGACTACCAGCAGTTCACCATGAAGCCGTTCGGGGCCGCCGTCGGGCGCTATCTGCGATCACCCGGCAATCCGCGCGGGGCACCGGACGTGGTGATGGAGCGCGCCGGTGTCGACACGCTCGGTGTCTCGACCTCTCTGGTCAAACCAAACGGTGGGCGGATCGTCTACTGCGAGGATATGTCGGCACGGCGCTTCACGTTCTACGCGCCCCAGGTCTGGACCCGCCAACGCCGCATTCATATGCCGACGGCGAACATTTTCGGAACCCACCTCTGCAACGCCTACGAGGTGACGATGATGAACCAGATGATCGCCGCCGGTCTGCTGGATGTCACCGAGCCCACCGTCGTGCCTTGGGACCAGCTGCCGAGCGCGCACCAGGCGATGTGGGACAACACCCATTCCGGGGCGACCTACGTGGTCAATCATGCGCTGCCGGCGATGGGCCTTCGGACCAAGGATGAACTGCTCGAATATTGGGCGTCGATGCACGGCGCCTGACCCAACTGCATTCCGAAATAGCGGGAGGAACCACGGGATGGCTCGAAAGACAACCGAGGCCACGACGCCGTCGCAGGTCGACGCAACCGGCGGCGAGCGACTGTATGGCAAGACAGCCGTCATCACGGGGGCGGCAGGAAACCTCGGCGGGGCGATCACCCGACGGTTCCTCCGTGAAGGCGCGCGGGTCGTGATGGCCGGGCGGACGAAAGAGCGCATCGAGGTGGCCCGAAAGGCCGTGATCGCCGAGACCGGCGTGTCGCCGTCGATGGTGTGCACCGCCGTGTTTGACGGCGGCGACCCCGCGACCGCCCGTGTCGCGCTGGAGGCGGTCGCCAAGCGGTTCGTACGGATCGATATCCTGATCAACAACGCCGGCTCAGCCGGGCCGAAGCAGCCGATCGAGAACATGCCCCTGACCCGCGAGGAGATGGAGGCCTGTGGGGAGACCGAATCCGTGCCCGACGCCATGCGCAACATTCTGGGTGTCACATGGAACACCACCCGGATGGCCGCGCCGTTCATGCCAATCGGCGGTTCGATTGTGAACGTTTCGACGATCTTCTCGCACGAGCAGTATTACGGCCGCGCGCCTTACGTGGTGCCCAAGGCAGCGCTGAACGCGCTCTCCCGGCAATTGTCGGCAGAACTCGGCCATCGGGGCATTCGGGTCAACAACATCTTCCCCGGCCCGATCGAGAGCGAACGCATCCGCACCGTCTTTGCCGCCATGGACCACCTCCAAGGCAACCGCGACGGGGAGACGGCCGCATTCTTCATGAACCGGATGACGCTGAAGCGCAGAGGATCCCTCAAGAGTGGGGGCGACACGTTGCCTGAGCCCGACGATATCGCCAATGCCTGCCTGTTCCTCAGCAGCTCGGAAGCCGGTGCGATAAACGGCGTCGAGCTTGATGTGACCCATGGCATGGTCGTTAAGAAGGACGACCACTCCACCTTCATGACTCGGCCGTCCATGCGGTCCTTCGATGGCGCAGGCATGGGCGTGCTGATCCTTGCAGGCGAAGATTGGCGCGACGCCATGGAAATCGCGCGGATCCAGATCGACTGCGGCGCGCGCGTTCTGCTGGGCATGACGCGGCAGGCAGATGTGGACCAGGCGCAGGCGCGGGTGCGGGCTCAGAAGATCGGAGACGGGCTTGTCGTGGAACGTCTGGCCCGGACCGAGCCTGACAAGATGGAGGCGCGGCTCGCAGCCTATTCGGAGGAGCACGGCGCTATCACCAGTGCGATCGTCCTGCCGGTCCGCCCGCCGAGCCAGTATGTCGGCTCGCTGCTCGATGCGGACGAC
>CALAHL010000222.1 GCA_937891725.1 uncultured Rhodospirillaceae bacterium
CAACCGCCGCCTGCGCTGCGCCATCTACACCCGCAAGTCGAGCGAAGAAGGGCTCGACATGGAATTCAACAGCCTCGATGCCCAACGGGAGGCCTGCGAGGCCTACACCGCCAGCCAGCGATCCGAGGGCTGGGTTGCGACCCGCGAACGTTACGACGATGGCGGTTTTTCTGGTGGCACCCTCGAGCGGCCCGGTCTCAAGCAGCTTCTGGCCGACATCGACGATGGCTTGATCGACGTCGTCGTGGTTTATAAGATCGATCGTCTGTCGCGGTCGCTGATGGATTTTTCCAAGCTGGTTGAGATCTTCGACCGTAACGGTGTCACCTTCGTCTCGGTCACGCAGTCGTTCAATACCACCACGTCAATGGGACGGTTGACGCTGAACATCCTTCTCAGTTTCGCCCAGTTCGAGCGTGAGGTCATCGGCGAGCGGATCCGCGACAAGGTGGCGGCTTCGCGCAAGCGCGGGATCTGGATGGGCGGCTATGTTCCGCTGGGCTATGATGTGCAGGACCGAAAGCTGGTGGTGAACGACGCCGAGGCCGCATCGGTCCGTCGCATCTTCGAGCGGTTTGTCGAACTCGGGTCCGCCACGGTTCTGGCACGCGAACTCCGCCGCGACGGCTTCCGCAACAAGCAGGGTACGCTGATCGACAAGGGCTACCTCTATCGGCTCCTGAACAACCGCGTTTATCGTGGTGAAGCCGTCCACAAGGGCAAGGCTTATCCCGGCGAGCACGACGCCATCATCGATGACGACCTCTGGGATCGGGCCCACGCCATCCTGCAAGAAAGCCCCCGCAAACGGGCCAACAACAGCCGATCCCGGACTCCTGCTCTGCTAAAGGGCCTGATCTTCAGCGACAGCGGCGCGGCCATGACCCCCACCAGCACGAAGAAGGGCGCGAAGCTTTACCGGTACTACGTTTCGATGGACGTCATCCGGAACCGCGAGACCGGCGAAGAGACCGCCCCAATGCGGCTGGCGGCTGGAATGGTCGAGGACGCGGTCGTGACCGAGGTCCGGCGGATTCTGCAAACTCCGGATGTGGTAACACGGGTGATCGAGGCCCTGAAGAAGGAACAGGGCGCAGTTTCCGAGGCCGACGCCATCGCAGCACTTCATGATTTCACCGCGCTCTGGGCGCAGATGTTCCCGGTCGAGCAGGCACGGATCATCCAGCTCCTAATCCGGCGCGTCACCGTCACCGCCGCAGGTCTTGAGGTGGAAATCCGGCGTGAAGGGATCGCGGGCGTCATCCGCGAGATGGTCGCACCGCGCAATCTGGAGGCCGCCGAATGACGCAACCCGATGACACCATCCGCGTGCTGATCCCGTTGAAGGTCCGCAAGAAGAACGGTCGGCCAAAAATCCTGCCGCCAGCCGACTATCTGCCCAGCGAAGACCAGACGCAGGACCCGCATGTCCTGCGCGCCATAGGCCGGGCATGGGGCTGGCGGCGGCGCATGGACGCTGGCGAGTTTAGCACGATCCAGGAACTGGCCGAGGCCGTCGGGCTGGCCGAACGCCATGTCAGCCGCCAGTTGCGGCTGGCATATCTCGCACCGGAGGTGCTGAAACGATTGACGTGCGGGCGCGAGGCATCGGCGGTCAGTCTCTACGATCTTTGCTTCCTGGCGGGGGAGGGTTGGGGGGAGCAGTTTGAGCGCGTGTTCGATTGATCGCTCATGCCTCGCCCTCAAAGAACCATGCCTCGGGCCTGTTTTTAGATGGAGCGGACGTTCGTGCAATCTGCAGCTAATGGCTTTTCAGAGCCCAAAGTGTCTGATGCTGCAACGTGCACCAAGGAGCGCGAAGCTCCTATTGCGGTCGTTCACGTCTGCGAGTCGAGGGCTCATTGGTGGTAACGGCCAGCGTGACTGCACCCGCTGGCCGCTTTGCTATTAGGACCTACATCATGCCGCCCATGCCCCCCATGTCGGGCATGTTGTTGCTGCCATTCTTGGCTGGTTTATCTGCGACCATGGCTTCGGTGGTGATCAGCAACCCGGCAACTGACGCGGCGTATTCCAACGCGATCCGAACGACTTTGGTCGGGTCAATCACACCGGCTTTCAGCATATCACCGTATTGCTCTGATTGCGCATCATAGCCAAACGTCTTGCTTGCGTTTTCAACGATCTTGCCTGCAACAACTGATCCGTCGACACCGGCATTTTCGGCGATCTGGCGCAAGGGAGCCTGTAGCGCTTTGCGGATGATCGCGATACCCGCGACCTGATCTGCGTTGTCGCCTTTGAGGTCCTCAAGCACCTTGCCTGCATGCACCAATGCAACACCACCACCGGGCACAACACCCTCTTGGACTGCAGCCCGGGTTGCGTTTAGCGCATCATCGACCCTGTCTTTGCGCTCTTTCACTTCGATCTCGGTGGCACCTCCAACTTTGATCACTGCGACGCCGCCCGCGAGTTTCGCCAACCGTTCCTGTAGTTTCTCCTTGTCGTAATCTGAAGTGGTCTCTTCGATTTGCGCACGGATCTGCGTCACCCGCGACGCGATGGCTGCCTTGTCGCCGGCCCCGTCGATTACGGTTGTCGTGTCTTTGGTGAT
>CALAHL010000223.1 GCA_937891725.1 uncultured Rhodospirillaceae bacterium
TCCGCGAAGGTGGCCGCACCGTCGGCGCCGGCGTCGTCGCAAAGGTCATCGCATAACTCTTTCCGCGCAATATGCGGATGCTGTCGGCCCGCCGGGGGTTCTCTCCGGCGGGCCGATTTGCGTTCGGCGGGCCGAACTGTCGCGCCGACAAATTGCCCGCTTCCATTGAGGTGCGGCGCCGAAATCGGCAAGCTGGGTCCGCAACCTTGGGAGCTTGCCATGCCTGAAGCGTCCGATCTCGACCCGAAGCGCGCCAATCCGCCCTTTGTCTTCGCCACCCCGCTGCCGGAGCGGGACGCCAAGCGGCGCGCCATCTCCCAGCTTCGTCATGCCGATGAGACCGAGGTGGTCGAAGCGCTGCTGGATGCGGCCGACATGCCGTCCTCAAAGAAGGACCGGATCGACGAGCGCGCCCGCGACCTGGTCCGCAAGGTCCGCGAGGGGCGGATCGGCCAGGGCGGGCTGGACGCCTTCCTGCACGAATACGAGCTGTCCTCGCGCGAGGGCGTGGTGCTGATGTGTCTGGCCGAGGCGCTGCTGCGGATTCCCGACAGCGAGACCGCCGACGATCTGATCAAGGACAAGCTGGGCTCGGCCGACTGGGAAGGCCATATGGGCCACTCCAAGAGCGTGCTGGTCAACGCGTCCACCTGGGCGCTGATGCTGACCGGCCATATCGTGCGGATGGACGACTGGTCCTGGGGCGACATGCGCGGGCTGGTCGGCAAGCTGGTCAACCGCTCGGGTGAGCCGGTGATCCGGCAGGCGATGCTGCAGGCGATGCGGATCATGGGCCGGCAGTTCGTGATGGGCCGCACCATCGACGAGGCGCTGAAGCGCGCGAAGGCCCAGGAGGCCAAGGGCTACACCTATTCCTACGACATGCTGGGCGAGGCGGCCCGGACCATGGCCGATGCCGAGCGTTATTTCGAGAGTTACCGGGACGCGATCGGGCGGATCGGCAAGGTCTCGGCCGGGCGCGGGCCGGTCAGGGGACCGGGCATCTCGGTCAAGCTCTCGGCGCTGCACCCGCGCTACGAGTTCGGCCAGCGCGACCGGGTGATGGCGGAGATCCTGCCGCGGCTGAAGACCCTGGCGCTGGAGGCCAAGCGGCACGATATCGGCTTCACCGTCGACGCCGAGGAGGCCGACCGGCTGGAGCTGTCCCTGGACGTGATCGAGGCGATGGCGCTGGACCCGGACCTGAAGGGCTGGAACGGGTTCGGGCTGGCCCTGCAGGCCTATCAGAAGCGGGCGCTGCCGACCGTCGACTGGCTGGCCGATCTGGCGCACCGGGCGGGGCGGCGGTTCATGGTGCGGCTGGTCAAGGGCGCCTATTGGGACACCGAGATCAAGCGGGCGCAGGAGCAGGGGCTGCCGGGCTATCCGGTGTTCACCCGCAAGCCGTCCACCGACGTCTCCTACATCGCCTGCGCCAAGAAGATGCTGGGCGACCGCAGCGCCTTCTACAGCCAGTTCGCCACCCACAACGCCCATACCGTCGCCGCCATCAAGGAGATCGCCGGCAACGATCTGGATTTCGAGTTCCAGCGCCTGCATGGCATGGGCGAGGCGCTGTTCGAGCATGTGGTGCCGCAGAAGGCGATGGGCGTGGCCTGCCGGGTCTACGCTCCGGTCGGCGGCCATGAGGATCTGCTGGCCTATCTGGTGCGCCGCCTGCTGGAGAACGGGGCCAACACCTCGTTCGTGAACCGGATCGTCGACGAGAAGGCGCCGATCGCCGAGATCGTGGCCGACCCGATTGCGAAAACCCGCGAGACCGACCCGAAACCCCAAGACGGCATCCCGGGCCCGCGCGACGTGTTCCGGCCGGAGCGGCCGAGTGCGATGGGCGTCGACATCACCGACGAGCTGGTGATCGGCCCGATGGCGGAGCGGATGGCCGCGTCCAGCTGCGGGCGCTGGACCGCGGGTCCGATCGTCGGCGGGGTCGAGGGCAAGACCGATCCGCGCCCGATCGTCGATCCGTCCGATCACCACCGGGTGGTCGGCCACGCGGCCGACGCCTCGCTCGAAGACGTCGATGCCGCCATGGGCCGCGCCGTCCGCGCCTTCGACGGCTGGGACCGGACCCCCGCCGACAGCCGCGCCACATGCCTGGAGAAGACCGCCGACCTGCTGGAAGAGACAATGGCGGAGGCGCTGGCGATCTGCGTGCGGGAGGCCGGCAAGTCGATCCCAGACGCCATCGCCGAAGTGCGCGAGGCGGTCGATTTCTGCCGCTACTACGCCGCCCGCGCCCGGGCCGATTTCGGCGCGCCGACCCCGCTGCCGGGGCCGACCGGCGAGGACAACAGCATCCGGCTGCAGGGCCGGGGCGTGTTCGCCTGCATCTCGCCCTGGAACTTCCCGCTGGCGATCTTCCTGGGCCAGGTGACCGCCGCGCTGGCCGCCGGCAACACGGTGCTGGCGAAACCGGCGGAGCAGACCCCGCTGATCGCCGCCTATGCTGTGCGGCTGCTGCACAAGGCCGGGGTGCCGGCCGATGTGGTGCAACTGCTGCCGGGGCCGGGCGAGAGCGTCGGCGCCGCCCTGGTCTCGGACAGGCGGCTGGGCGGGGTCGCCTTCACCGGCTCGACCGAGACCGCGCGCCGGATCAACCGGACCCTGGCCGAGCGGGACGGTCCGATCGTGCCGCTGATCGCCGAGACCGGCGGGCAGAACGCCATGATCGTCGACAGCTCCGCCCTGCCGGAACAGGTGACCCGCGACGTGCTGATCTCCGCCTTCCAGAGTGCCGGGCAGCGCTGCTCGGCGCTGCGGGTGATGTTCGTGCAGGACGAGATCGCCGACGGGCTGTCCGAGATGATCGCGGGGGCGATGGACGAGCTGCGCCTGGGCGATCCGGGCCTGCTGTCCACCGATGTGGGCCCGGTGATCGACGGCGACGCCAAGACCCTGCTGGAGGACCACGCCGCGAAGATGGACAAGCAGGGCAAGCTGATCCGCGCCGCCACCCTTGGCTCCGGCTGCGAGCACGGCACCTTCTTCGCGCCGCGCGCCTACTGGATCAAGGATCTGGGGCAGCTGGAGCGGGAGGTGTTCGGCCCGGTGCTGCACATGATCCGCTGGAAGCACGCCGACCTGGACAAGGTGATCGCCCAGATCAACGGCGCCGGCTACGGGCTGACCTGCGGGGTGCACACCCGGGTCGACAGCTTCGCCCAGTACGTCACCAGCCGGGTGCGGGCGGGCAACTGCTACGTCAACCGCAACATGATCGGCGCCATCGTCGGCTCCCAGCCGTTCGGCGGAGAGGGCCTCAGCGGCACTGGCCCGAAGGCCGGCGGCCCGCGCTACCTGCACCGGTTCGCGGTGGAACGGGTGGTCTCGACCGACGTGACGGCGGCGGGGGGCAATACGGCGCTGATGACGCTGTAGGGGGCACCTCCATTGGTATAGATTATTAGGGTTATTCTGTGCTTATTTCAGATTTGTGCTCAAAGATTGTTTCGTACGACCTTGTATTAATGGAAATGGCGCCGTTGCGTCACGAAAACATGTCATGAATAAAATTTGAACCAGACAGCCTCGAATAGAGTGTTTTTGAGATGAAAGTTGAATGTAGTAAGTTTTTTTGATAAAAATAAAATTTATTTATTGTCCATGTAG
>CALAHL010000224.1 GCA_937891725.1 uncultured Rhodospirillaceae bacterium
GGCCCGCTCCCGTGCCCAGCGCAACAGTTCGGGACGGACAGCCGCGCGTGTCATGTGGCCTCCCTGATGTGCCTTTCGGCATCCTTGACGCGTACTTCGCCCGACATGAGCTTTGGAAGCAGCAGCTCGCGGGTGGCGGCAAGAGTGCGGGATTCCTTTTCATTGGCGACAATCCGCTCGAAGATGGGCATCGCGACTTCATCAAAAGCCCGAAGGACCTCAGGTGTTGCTACAGTCACTCCAATCGGCCGAAAGTTCGCTTTGCTGATCTCCTGAAAAGTCGACCCGTTGGCGTTCTGGTGGACCGTGTCCATGTTCGCTTGCGTCCATAGCCAGACAAACACATTGGACAACCGCTCCTTACAGACCATGGCGATGAAGCCCTGATTGACCGCAACCGGTATCTGGGCGATCGCCAAGTAACCGATCGGCGCGCGAGACGAGAGGAGCACGGTTCCAACTGGCAGCAAGCCCGAGCCAATCTGTGCAAGGCCCGTCTCAGTAATCTGTCGTGCCGTGCCGAGCAGCACCGGATTGCTCAACGACGAGAGGTCCTTGGGAGTCGTCCACGCGATATCGCCGCCCCAGAAGGCAGCTTCCTTCGTGCTGGGCGTCGATCCGCCGACAACATCGACTTCCTGCCCGATAGTCGAATTTACCCACCCATCCGGCTTGCCGTCGGCGTCGAGGCTGTCGGGGAACAGGGACCATATCTCCGCAGTGAGGTAGGGTGCACGACCTTCCATCTTGGCGCGGGTCGGGCCGAAATCGACGAACCAGTCCTTGAACATCGCCCGCGCCATCGCCTCCAGCGTCTCGTTCATCTGACGGTTCAACTCGATCTTGTCGTCGAGTGCGCCGAGCAACTCTCCAATGCGCCTTTGCTCACTAAAATTTGGATAGGAAATTGGCACCGATCGGAGTGCCTTTTGACTGATACCCAACACGGTGGTTCCGGTTGCGTAACTGGCCAAGATGGCTTGCTGGCGTGGCGAAGTTAGGAGGTAGCGAAGAAAAGTGTTGTCAAGCTTTTTCTCCTTCCCTCGCATACAAACAATGCGTTGACCCAAGGCGTATTGAACGGTTTCAGAATCAAGTTGAATAACCTCACCCATCGGCGCTTCTGTTGTCATTACAACATCGCCCACGCGAGGAAGGCCGCGAACCATCCATTGAGGGTAATAGTCAGTCGCAATTTTCTGCTCGATTGGGCGTAGAAGGCCGGTTGTCTTGACTACTTTTGCCGATAGAACTGGAATGCCCTTCGGCGACTTTGGAGGGCTTTTTCCCCGATAATCGAGCAGAGCTTCCAAACACGCATCAAGAGGTTCCGTCTGCCATTCATTCATCGATCACTACCCGATCAATTCGATTGCGAATGGTTGTGCTTAGCTGATTGGATACAATGAGTTGTTCATTCAGTTTCGCTTTGAGCACTGCAAACCGCTCGGCGAACGGCATTTCGTCATCTTCAATATCCGCCGCTCCGACATAACGCCCCGGAGTCAGCACGTAGCCGTGCGCCTTGATCTCCTCCAAGCTTGCAGACTTGCAAAAGCCGGGCACGTCCTCGTAAGCCCCTGCGTCACCCTCTCCACGCCAGGCGTGGTAGGCGCGCGTGATCTCATCGATGTCGGCGTCGGAGAACTCCTTGCGCGTGCGGTCCACCATGTGCCCGAGCTTGCGCGCATCG
>CALAHL010000225.1 GCA_937891725.1 uncultured Rhodospirillaceae bacterium
TCGACGCTCTTGCAGACGACATGGAAACCGATGAAACCGAAAGTCTGGATCCACGCTGGACCATCGGCCGCCTGGCCGCCGAGATCGACCGGGTCTACGACTGGGCGCTCTCCTTCGACTTCAGTGACCCGGAAGCGGTGCGGCAATTCTGGTACGTCTCGGAGGAGAAGCTGGAGCCCCGCCTGGGCGACCGGCATGAGGAGCCGGGGGCCGACAAGGAAATGCCGCTTGCCATCGCCCGAGATATCCAGCGGCTGCGCCACGCCCTTCGTGCCCGACCGGAGGACGAGCCGGTGGCCGCCCTTCTGATGGAGTGCCCCGAGTTCCGTCATCTGGTCCGCCGCGCCCAAACCGCCTCCCGGTATCCCTATGCCGAGATCCAGGACAATCTGATCGGGCACGACTGTCTGCCGATCGATCTGCTGCGGTGCAAGCTGTCCTTCTTCGGCGCGTCAAAGTTCGACCCGAAATCGGACCTCTGGACCCGGATCACGCTCTACCAGGGCGCGCCTCTGCCGGAGGAGATTGCCCGGGGCGACGGCGAGGATTGGGCGTTCCCGGCCCTGCTGTCGTGACCTGACCCAATGCGAGTCTCCCTAAACGAATTGGAAGCCACCGGCCGCAAGGCCGCGATCGGGCTCGGCGTGCCGGTGGGTCTGGCCCAGGATGCGGCAGGCGCGGTCACCTGGCTTGCCGAGGCTGGAATGCCCGCACTTCCGGCCCTGCTCGACGCACTGGCGGTCTACCGAACCGCCGATGTCTCAATTCTAACTCTCGGCCCATCGGCGATCGATCGGTTTCTGGTCGATGGCGAAAATCGGAGCTTCGGTCCCTGCGCCGGAGCCCTGGTGATGTTTGGCCTCGTTGCCTGTGCAAACCCGCGTCCGGAGCAGATCACGGTGACCCTGTCGGATGCCAAAGCCGCCGCCTCTGTCATGACGGTTTCGGGCGACGGAGTGACCCTGTCCGACGGTGGTATCTCCGGATCCTGCACCGTTGTGCTGTCGGGGACATCCGGGTCCACTGCATCTCATCCTACCGTGCGCGCCATCAACCGGTTCGGGGTCGAGGTCTCCGATGCCGACTGGCAGGCGCTGGAAGCCTATGCCGCGCTGACCTTGGTTCCAGCCGATGCGAGGTCCCGCGAAAAAGGTGCAGGCGCCGGCTTGGTCGACCGGGACTGATCCCCCAAACTGCGCATCCCCAACCGGAGAAAATCATGGCCGATGTGACCCTGAGTCTGGACGAGATCGAAGCGATGGCACTGGCCGCCCTGCTGGCCGCCGGTGCCGGGCCGACCCAGGCTAAAGCCATGGCAGGTGCCGTGCGCGGGGCCGAAGCGGACGGGATCCGCAGCCATGGTCTCCCCTATGTTCCGATCTATGCCGAGCATGTGCAGTGCGGCAAGGTCGACGGCAAGGCCGAGCCCACCCTGTCCCATCCCCGACCCGGCGCCCTTCTGGTCGATGCCAAGACCGGCTTCACCCACCCCGCCATAGATGCCGGCTTTCCGGCCCTGATCGAGGCCGCGCGGGCGAACGGTGTTGCGGTCCTGACCATCCGGAACTCCTACAATTGCGGAGTGCTGGGCCATCATGTGGAGCGGCTGGCAAAGTCCGGCCTGCTCGCGATCGGCAACACCAACGCTCCGGCCTCGATCGCCCCTTTCGGCGGCATTAAGCCGGTGATCGGCACCAATCCGATGGCGATGGCGGCGCCCGACGGCGCCGGCGGTGCGGCCTTCGTGATCGATCAGAGTGCCAGCGTGGTGGCGAAAAGCGAGGTGATGGGACACGCCCGCGACGGCAAACCGATCCCCGAGGGCTGGGCGCTGGATGCCGAGGGCAATCCCACCACCGACCCGAAGGCTGCGCTGGATGGCGGCACCATGGCGCCTTCCGGCGGCTACAAAGGGTTCGGCATGGGGCTGATGGTCGAAACCATGGCGGCGGCCCTCGCAGGTGCCACCCTCGGCAAGGACGCGAGCCCGTTTTCCGGCACCAAGGGCGGACCGCCGATGACCGGCCAAGCCTTCATCGCGATCGATCCTGGTGCCTATTCCGACGTCTTTAGCGACCGCATCAAGGATCTGACCGAGGCGATCCTCGCGCAACCCGGAACCCGCCTCCCCGGTGCCCGGCGCGCCGCTAACCGTGAGCGGATCGCACGCGGCGGTGTGGTGGCCGACAGCGCTCTGGTCGAGAAGATCCGGGCGCTGGCGGGGTGACGATGACGACCTCCACACCTGTGGTCCTCCACGGATACCATCTCAGCGTCTACAACCGCGTCGCCCGCATGGCTCTACATGAGAAGGGCGTGCTTTACGAAACGGTAGAGGTGAACCCGTTCGAGGATCCGCTTCCGGACGGCTATCTCGACCTGCACCCGTTCCGCCGGGTGCCGGTGCTGTCGCACGGCGGGTTTCGGATCTACGAGACAACGGCCATCACCCGCTACATCGATGACGCCTTCGACGGCCCGCCTCTGGTTCCTGTCGAAGCCAAAGCAGCAGCGCGGATGACGCAAGCGATCTCGATCATCGATTCCTACGGCTACTGGCCGATGGTCCGAGAGGTTTTCGTGCAGCGGGTCTCGGCTCCGGAGCAAGGTGAGCGACCGGACGAGGAGATCGTGAAACAAGGTATGGAGGCGTCGCGGGTCGTTCTCGGGGCACTGGAAACATTGGCTGCGGAAGGCCTGTGTCTCGATGGCAAGACCATCACGTTGGCCGACTGTCATCTGGCACCGATGTTCGGCTATTTCACACTGGCCCCGGAGGGCGCAAAGGCGCTGGCAGCCTGTCCGGCTCTTTCCGACTGGTGGAGTCGCATGTCCAAACGCTCCAGCTACCTGGAGACCGAGCCCTAGCAACAGCCCTCCGCGTGACCGCCGGCACCCCGCATCACTCCCATGCCGAATTACCGATTGACGCACCGTCGTTAACCGTGACGATAGCCTAAGCCATCGTCCCGCTTCGGGACGATCATCCAAGACCAATCAAAAAAACGGCGGCCCACAAAGAGCAGCCATTTCGGAGGAAACAGCATGAAGACAAGATTGCATGACGTCTGGGCGGCCGACCGGGGGGCCTTGAACGGCTGGGTTTCGACACCCTCGCCGATGCAGGCCGAGATGATGGCGCTGCAGGATTTCGACAGC
>CALAHL010000226.1 GCA_937891725.1 uncultured Rhodospirillaceae bacterium
TGTCCCAGACCTAGGACCCGCCACAGTCTCCGACAGGGGAGAGCTGACCAAAAGACGCGGTTCCCAATCATCGAGCAGTCAGGGCCTTCTGTTTAAACCAACAACAGTCTTGCATAAACGGTGGTGTCTCCCGTATTCAGACCGAATGGTAGATACGACAGCCGACCGAATTCTGTTCCGCATCAAGACCCGAGGTGCCCAGACCACGGCGGATCTCGCGACCGCGTTTTCCGTAACGACCGAGGCTGTGCGTCAGCTTCTTGTAAAGCTGGAAAGCGAAGGCCTGGTGTCCGCCGAAGACCGCAAGGCGGGACGGGGGCGTCCCAAACGGCTTTGGCACATGACGGATGCGGGACATGCGCGGTTTCCCGACCGGCATTCGGATCTGAGCTTGGGTCTGATCCAGGCGGTGCGGGCCGAATTCGGGGAAGCGGGGCTCGACCGCCTGATCCGGCGCCGGGAGGCTGACCAGCTCGCCGGTTACCGCGCGGCGCTGACCGGCGCCATGTCGCTGTCTGAGCGGGTAGCGGCTTTGGCCGAAGTCCGGGACCGCGAGGGCTACATGGCGCAGAGCCGCCAGGAGCCGGATGGCAGTCTTACTTTGATCGAGAATCACTGTCCGATCTGTGCGGCGGCCACGAGCTGTCAGAATCTCTGCCGGTCCGAATTGCAGATTTTTCGAGAGGTGCTGGGCGCGGATGTGATGGTCGAGCGCACCGATCACATGGTCGCCGGCGCCCGCAGATGTGCGTATCGGATCGAACGGGTCTAGGTGGCAAAGGCCCCTGTGTGCTCTGAATTGTCTGGATTGAACCATGCAGCAGCAAATTTCGGTCATCACCCTCGGCGTTGAGGATCTCGCGCGTTCTCGTCGCTTCTACGAACGGGGATTTGAGTGGACATCAATTTTCGAGAATGAAGAAATCATCTTCTTTCAGATGAACGGTTTTGTTCTAGGCCTATGGTTAAAGACCTCACTTGAGGCTGATGCCGGCACCCGTCCTGCGACCGGCGGAGGTGCCTTTACCATGGCTCACAACGTCCCGGAGAGGTCTGACGTGCAGAGGGTGATGGGCCGACTCTCGCGGGCCGGCGGAACGATCACTCGAGCGCCGGACCAGCCGCCGCAAGGTGGATTTCGAGGATATGTAGCCGATCCGGATGGTCATTCCTGGGAAATTGCCTGGAATCCGGCCTGGCCGATTGACGAGAACGGACACGTTACCTTCGGGCTGTAGTCGACCGCTCAGGTGGCCGGCTGATCGTTGGCTTTTCGGTCTGAAGCACTGGTGCGCAACCCATTGATCGCCGCCCCGAGCATCGCCAATCCGACGGCAGGCAGCAGCCCCAGATAGGTCCAGCGCGCCGCGTCCGCGATCACCGCGACGCTTGGCTCACCCGCAAGGCCGACCCGGTCCGCGATGACGCCAACGGCGGCGGCTCCGAACGCCATGCCGAGAGCCTGCGAGGTTGGCACGACAGCGGTGACCCGGTCCCGATCGGCTTCTCCGGCCGCTTCAAACACGCGTTTGGCCACATGGCCCCAGGCGGTGCCGATCCCGAACCCGAGCACCGCGATCGAGGCGATGGCGAGCCAAAAGGGTCCGGTGGGCAGGAACAGCGTCACACCGAACGAGCCGAGCGCAGTCAGCATCG
>CALAHL010000227.1 GCA_937891725.1 uncultured Rhodospirillaceae bacterium
ATGATGAGGAATATCGACAGCCGGGCCTAGACCTGCAAACGCCGTTGTTTCACACTACATGTCAGGAAAAGTCACAGGTTTTCATGGCCCGCTTTCTTCCAAAGCTGAACGCCGTTCGCGCCTTCGAATCCGCCGGGCGACATGGCAGTTTTTCGCGCGCCGCGGCCGAGTTGAATGTGTCGCATGCCGCGATCAGCCGGCATGTCCGGGGACTGGAGGCCGATCTTGGCGTTCAGCTTTTCAAGGTGATCGCCCGCGGGGTTGAGTTGACCGATGCCGGTCGGCTTTATCTTTCGAAGGTCGAACCGGCCCTGGACGAGATCTCGGCTGCGTCGGAAGTGCTTCGGGAGCGCGATGAAGCATCGATCTCCGTCACCTGCGAGCCGACCTTCGCCGGCAAATGGCTGATGCCGAATTTGGGGCATTTCAAACGCGCGTACCCGGATGTCTCGGTGCGTTTGGAATCCGCGCCGAAGCTCGCCGACATCCGCAATTTTGAGTTCGATATCGCCGTCCGATACTGCCGCGCCCTGCCACCCGGGCTTGAAGCCGACCTGATCTCGGATTCACCAATGTTTCCATTCGCCGCCCCCGGGTTCCCGGAGGTCGAGCACCCGAACGACCTGCTCGGTCAGACCCTTCTCAACGAAGATGACGGCCAATTGTGGTCGTCATTGTTTGCGCGCGCCGGCATTGTCGACCCTGTCCCGCCCGGAAAACATGAGAACTACACCTGGCTGCTGGCGATCGAGGGCGCCCTGTCCGGACAGGGCGTGGTTCTGCTGTCCGAGGAACTCGCACAAAGCGATGTCGCTGCGGGACGGCTGAAAAAGCTGTATCCGATCGGTTTGGAACTTGGGAGCTACCGTCTCGTCTATCGCACCGATGTCGGTCGCCGGAAAACGGTACGGGCGTTCAGAACCTGGATTCTCGACATGACGTCCGGTTTTCGGGCCGTCTGAGCGACCGTCAGCCGCGCCCCGCCGCCCGCCGCACCAGATCGTGCACAAAGCCGAGCTTACTCTGGATGACAGGCGTGATCACTTCGGGCACCACGTCGATCAGGCCCATTTCCCGGTTCAACTCGTTCAGCACCAGCCCGAGCCTGCGATACCGGTCGACCATGCCCGCCAGATTGTCGAACGGAATCGGCTTCATGATCCCCAGCTGGTTGGCGGTATCGAGCACGCTGGTCAGATCGAGATACAGAGCAAAGGTCTCCGCCCAATCCTCCCAAGGATGCATGGTGGCATAGGCGCTGACGAAATTTTGACGCCAACCGGCAGGCGGGCCCTCTTTGTAGTGTCGAGCAAGGGCGTCTGCGTAGTTCGGCGCATCGATATCGCCGAACAGATCCCGAAACGCGTCGTCGCACTCCCCCCGGACGAGCAGGTCCCAGTAGTAGTGGCCGATCTCGTGCCGGAAATGGCCGATCAGGGTGCGATGTGCTTCCTCCAGATCGACCCGCAACTGCTCGCGCGCCGCATCATCAGCCTCACGGATGTTGATGGTGATCTGGCCGTCGGCGTGTCCGGTATAGACTCGCTCCGCCTCACCCATTGCCCGCCACAAACCTTCCGCCGGCACCACATCTCCCTTGAAAGCGAAAGCCAGCGGTGGCTCAAACCCGTCTTCTTTGCGCCCATAGGGCAATCCCAGGAGATCGAGGGCGTAGAACAGACGGCGCTTTGCGGCCTCCAAGGTGGCCCAACGCTCCCGGTTTCCCTCGACCGACAGATCCGGGATTGTGTCGGTATAGCGGCAGGTTTCGCACAGCGGATGACCGGCTGGAGCCACGTGGTCGACCACGATGACACAGCGATTGCAGACAGCCTCGACCGCATAGTTGCTGCACTTGGCCAGATCGGCACCGCAATGGGCATTGCCGCAGGTGTAGTGTCCTTCGCCCGCAGGCTCCAAAGATGAAATCGAGCGACAGGCCGGGCACCATCCGACATCGCGCCCGCAGGCTTCACAGCGGGAGTTCTCGAAGAACAGGGTCTGGCCACAGACACAGTTGAAGGTTCGCATGGCGACGTGGTCTTTCCAAAGCCGGTGAAGATCAAGCGGGGCGGGCGGGACTCAGCTCCCGGATTGTTCCGCCAGTTCCTTCTGACGGGCCACGGTTTCCTCAGACCATTTCGACTTTATATAGGACAGAATCGCCCAAATATCAGCATCCGCCAGACTGGAATCAAAACCCGGCATATTGTTTTTATAGGTTGCCGGCGAAAACGGCTGACCACCGTATTTGACCAGGTCGAACAGATCCCGATCCGCCAGCCGCGCAATCGGCCCGCGCCCGTCCAGTGGCACTGCAGGCCTGTTGCCGTCCGGGAAACTTCCTTCCCAGCCCGGCTGCCCCGCCAGATCCACGCCGTGGCAGTAGCCGCAGTTTTGATCATAGAGGCTGTGCCCCAATCCGACCAAAGCCGGGTTCGTTCGGCTGACGCCCGTGACCGCTGTGGTGCTGTAGCGCTCGTAAGCCAAGGAGCCGCCGGTGATCACGGCACCAATCACCGCCGCCGCAACCAGGAACCGCCCTTTCGGGCCAAGCCGGTTCCCGATATCTCCCAGAACGCCGCCGCCCGAAGAGAGGGTGTCCGGCTCCTGATCGACCAGCCCGCGCAGACGTCGCTCCGGCCCCAAGGTACGTCCAGGCTCCCGCGGGATCCTGGGGTCCATCCGGGCAAGTCGCCGTTTGCGATCAAAGGAACGAGGATTGCTCATCGCCGCGTCATCCGTCTCAATCCGATCCGAGCCAAATCAAGTTGCGCGGACGAATAACTCGTCCAATGCCCGAGCGGTCGGATCCGGCGCTTCTTCTGCAACGAAGTGTCCGACATCAAGAGGCACTTCGTCCACAATTTCGGCCCAACGCCGCCAGACGTCGATCGGCTCGGTGCCCTTGCCCTTGAGATAGCGCTCTCCCCAGATCAGGCGCACCGGCATGGAGAGTCTCCGGCCAGCCTCCCGGTCGGCCAGATCATCGTCCCGGTCGAACGTGGCGCCGGCGCGATAATCGGCGCAACAGGCCGCCACCACCGAGGATTTGGCGTAGGAACTGCAATAGGCGACCACCGCTTCGGGGTCCAGACGCTCCGGATGCCCGACCCAGCGGTCGATCAGATGTCGGCAATAGCCCGGCCCGTCCGCGCCCACCAAGGTCTCCGGAAGCGGGGCCGGTTGTGCCAACAACAGCCAGTGATAGGCGCCAAGCGCGGATTTCCAAGTCATCGCATCCCAGTTCTCGAGGGTTGGGATGATGTCGATTGCCCCGAGGCTTCTGACGGTCTCCGGAAACTCAAAGGCCATCCGGTAAGCGATCCGGCCGCCCCGATCGTGACCGGCGACATGGAACCGGTGGTGGCCAAGTGCCGCCATCAACCCGCGACACAACGCCGCCAGCCGGCGCTTGGAGAAGTTCTCGGGCGTCGGTTCCGGGCCGACCGTATCCCCGTAGCCCGGCGTGTCGGGAACGACCACGGTATACCGGTCCGCCAACAGACCTGCCACCTTGGCCCAGGCATGATGGGTTTGAGGAAACCCGTGCAACAGCAGAACCGGCGGGCCGTCCCCGCCGATCCGAACGTGAAAGGTGCAGTCCTCGACCGTGATGCGGCGGGTCTCGAAACCTTCAAACATATGCGGGTCCAATTCCTGTGATCTGGCCGTTGTAAGAGCGTCCAAGCTACCGCAATCTGCACCCAACCTCCAATGCATCAGAGCGCGCCATGTCCAAAACAGACGCCTATCCGGAAACCGACGAAGATCCGCTGACCCGGGCCTTGGGCTATCCGTACCCGACCCATCCTGAGGACTATCTCTTCACCGGAGCACGGGCCGAACCGCTGCCGGCGGACTTCACCTTTGAAGGACTGACCCCGGTGATCGCTGTGGGCTCGAACCGGAGCCCGCGGCAACTGGAGCGCAAGTTCGCGCCCCGCTACATGAACGGCCCGGTCCGCATTGCCGTGACCCGGATCAAAGCGCGCGATGTGGATGTGGTGTTCGCGGCCCATCTGGCGGGCTACGGCTCGGCACCGGCGACCCTGGCGAAATCTCCGGGCGCCCTCACGGAGCTATGGGTGACCTGGCTGGATAGACCTGCCCTCGACCGGATGGATGCGACCGAGGGGCTGGGCGTGCACTACGATAGGGTCTCGATCTCCCTGGATGTGACGAGCGTCGATCCCACGCGCCCGACTCCCAAGACAATGCTTCTCTACGCGGCCCGCTGTGGCGTGCTGACGCGCGACGGCTCACCGGTCGCGGTGGCGGAGATCCCGTCCGAGGGTCGGAGCTTCCCCGTCATGTCGCAGATCGAGATGCTACAGCATCTGCACAACCGACACCGGTTCAACGAAGACCACGGCTTTGAGGAGTGGCTGCTGGGACTCATCGGCACCAAGGGCGACAAAGCGCGCGATGCCGTCGAAGCCAAAATCATCGCCGAGGCGCTGCCGATGCGGTTCTAGATCTGAAAGCCGCACGCGACGCAGGTATTGTGGTGCGGGAGGGGGAAAGCCTAAGCTCTACGCTATCGAATTTCCCGCTGCGAAAGAGGGCTGCACATGTCGTCGCACGATCACCACCATGATCATAATCATGACCACGAGCATCCCCGGCTGAGCGAACTGCAGCTTCGGGTGAAAGCGCTGGAATCCCTGCTGGTCGACAAGGGGCTGGTGGATCCGGCGGCGCTCGACGTTTTCATCGACACCTACGAGACCAAAGTGGGCCCGCGCAACGGCGCTCAAGTGGTCGCAAAGGCCTGGGCCGATCCGAAGTTCAAGGCCGCGCTTCTGGCCGACGCCTCGGCAGCGATCAAATCCTTCGGCTTCGAGGGCCGGCAGGGTGAGCACATGGTGGTGTTGGAGAACACGCCCAAGGTTCACAACATGGTCGTATGTACCCTGTGCTCCTGCTATCCGTGGCCGGTGCTCGGCCTTCCGCCGGTCTGGTACAAATCCGCCCCCTATCGGGCCCGCGCCGTCAACGATCCGCGCGGTGTGCTGGCGGATTTCGGCACCGAGCTGCCGGGCGACATCGAGATCAAGGTGTGGGATTCGACGGCCGAACTCCGCTATCTGGTGCTGCCGATGCGCCCTGCCGGAACCGACCATCTGAGCGAGGACGAGTTGGCGGATCTGATCACCCGCAATTCCATGATCGGGACTGAAATCGTCACATTTCCGGCCAAGGCGCAGGAGGCCGCGGAATGAACGGCGCGCATGACATGGGCGGAATGCACGGCTTCGGCCCGGTCCTCCAGGAAAAGGACGAGCCCTGGTTTCATGGCGAGTGGGAGAAGAAGGCCTTCGCCCTGACCCTGGCCTGCGGCGGACTCGGTCAATGGAACATCGATATCAGTCGGCATGCCCGAGAAAACCAGCCGCCCGCCCAGTATCTCGACAACAGCTATTACGAACAGTGGCTGCATGGACTTGAGGTGCTGCTGGTCGAGGCCGGTCTGGTGACCGAGGACGAGCTGAAAACCGGCAAGGCCAACGGGAAATCCAATGTGGCGGCGCTTCCCGCAGACCGGGTTTTCAAGGCTCTGCAGCAAGGCTCGCCCTATGCCCGTGAGATTGCAGAAGCGCCAGCGTTCAAACCGGGTGACAAGGTGCGTGTGAAATCGATGAACCCACCGGGTCACACCCGAGCGCCGCAATATGTGCGCGGCCATGTGGGGGAGATCGTGATGCATCACGGCGCCCACGTGTTCGCCGATGCCAGCGCGCGTGGCGAACACGGCGTCGCACATCACATCTACAATGTGGCGTTCACCGCCGAAGAACTGTGGGGCGCAGACGGCCAAGGTGGAGCCGTCCATCTGGATCTTTGGGAGCCGTATCTGGAGCGCGCGCGATGACCAATCCGCAGCTCGCGGTCGACGCGCTTCCACCGAGCCTGAAAGACCAGGACGGACCGGTGTTCCGGGAACCCTGGGAGGCAACGGCCTTCGCGCTGACGGTCAAGCTGCACGAGACCGGATTGTTCGCATGGTCAGAATGGGCGGAAACCCTGTCCGGCAAGATCACCGAAGCCCAGGCCAACGGCGATCCCGATCTCGGAGACACCTATTATCAGCACTGGCTGGCGGCGCTTGAGGCCCTGGTCCTCCGGAAGACCGATCTGACGCTCGATCAGTTGCTCAAACGAAAGACCGCCTGGGAGCGGGCTGCCGAACGCGCGCCGCATGGTGAGCCGATTCTGCTGCCGGAGGACGAGATCGCGTGACGACAATCCTCCGGGCCGCGACGATTTCCGACGCTGCCGCCATCCAGGCCATTTATACCCCGATCGTGGAGTCCACCGCGATATCGTTCGAGGAAGAGGTGCCAAGCGTCGAGGAAATGGCCCGCCGGATCGAGACCTACTCTCAAACCCACCCCTATCTGGTGGCGGAACGCGGCGGCGTTCTGCTGGGCTACGCCTACGGCTCCAAGCATCGGGACCGGTCGGCCTATCGGCTTTCCGCCGATGTCACGGCATATGTTGCGTCTGCGGCACGTGGCCAGGGGCTCGGCAAGCAGCTTTACCAGGCTCTACTGCCGGGGTTGGCCGAACGCGGCTACCACGCGGCGTTCGCCGCGATCACCCAGCCCAATGCGGCGAGCGTCGCCCTGCACGAATCGGTCGGGTTCACCAAGGTCGGAATCTACCGCGAGGTCGGATTCAAGTTCGGTCAATGGCACGATGTCGGCTGGTGGCAGCGGGTGCTGTGAACCTCACTCGTCCCGGCTCTCTTTCGGGACCAGAGCGTGCAGCGCCAGGGCCAATTCCGCGATCGGCTGGGTCTGCACCATGATCCGGCCAGGGCCGGTCACATGGGTGACGAACAGGCCCTCTCCGCCGAACACCATGTTGCGGATGCCGCGCTGAAACGAGATGTCATAGTCGCAGCTGGCGGAGAACCCGACCAAGGAACCGGTCGCAACGGTGACCTTCTCCCCGGCGCGCAGCACCCGTTCCACCAGCGTCCCACCGGCGGCGATGAAACACATCCCGTCGCCCTCCAGTTTCTGCAGGATCAGCCCCTCACCGCCGAACAGACCGGAGGTCAGACGCTTGGTCAAAGCTATGGTCACGTTCACGCCCCGGGCGCTGGCGAGATAGGCCCGGCGTTGACAGAAGAACTCCCCACCTTCTGCCTTCAGATCGACTGCCTTGATCTGTCCGGGCATGGGGGAGGCGAAGGAGACATCCTGACGGCGTGACCCGGTGTTGGCGAAGAACGTCAGGAACAGGCTTTCGCCGCTGACCTTCCGCATGATCGCGCCAAAGAAACCGCCGGGCATCTCGGTCGTCATCTCGATATCCGGATCCATCAGCACCATGGTCCCCGCCTCAGCCTGTACGGCTTCGCCCGGATCCAGGGTGATGGTCAGCATCGGCGAGAAATCGCCCTCGATCACATGGTCAATGACGTCAGCGGACATATCGCGTCTCCAGGTTCAGGTGTCCTCCCGACAGTCGCCGGTTAGATTACCAAGCGCAAGAACGCAACCAGGGCGCAGGCCCCGAAGACCGCAAAAATCGCGGAGAGGCCAAGTCGTCCGACGGCCACAGCCACCAGGATCGCGACCGGTGCACTCCAGTCTCCATCCAGCGCATAGGGTGCCAGAATCGAAATGACCAGCGCGCCGGGCAGGTGGCTGAGCGCGCGGGAAACGAACCCACCTTCGGGCACCAATCGCATCAGCCAGAATCCGCCGATCCGGGTCAACAGGGTGCCGACCGCCATTCCGGAAATCGTCAGCCAGACGTGCATCTCCTCACCCATGGCGTCGCTCCGCCCGCCCGTCGAGCCAGCCGCCAAGCGCCGCTCCGGCAAGCCCGCCCGCCACCACATACCAGGTTCCCGGCACGAACCGGTGGAGCAACAGCGCCACCGACGCCGCGAGCAGCCAGGGCAGAGTCTTGCGCCAGCCCGGCCAGAGCGGGGTCAGCATGAGGGCGAAAAACGCCGGCACGATGACATCGATGCCATAGGCTTTCGGATCGCCCATCGCCGCACCAAGCGTGTGACCGATGGCCGTGCCGGACACCCACCCAACCCAAAGCGCACAACCGCTGCCCAGAATGATGGCCGCATCCACCTCGCCCTTCCGGCGCGCCGCCATACCCATGGCCCAGTTCACGTCGGTCATCACGGCCAGCGTGGCATGAGATTTCAGGAACGACAGGCTCTGCATCCAGGGCCGCAGCGCCGCCCCCATCACCACGTGGCGAATATTGATTGTCACCGCCAGGATGGTCAGGGCCAGGATCGCCGGCGGATCGGTCCAGGCCCCCATCGCCACCATTTGGGAGGCGCCGGCAAACACCGTGGCGCTCATCACCAGCGCTTCGGCAAGCTCGAGCCCGGTTTCCCGCGCCAATACGCCGAAGCCGAGCCCAAAGGCGACCGACGCGACGCCCAACGGCACCGCCATCCGGGCACCGCGCCAAAACCCGGATCGAGTGAAAGCAACGCTCATTCCGATGTGTTAGAGCGCAGACGCCGACACCTCAAGCGAGGATTTCTGGGTCTCGGATCGGAATCTCTCATGCGGGTTCGGTCTGTCCAATTGACAGGCTTGAGGCAGTGCATAATATCACAAGAAATATCTTGCTTTATTTAGGAGACGAATATGACCCAGTCCATCACTCACCCATCGCCCCGCAAAGCGCGCGCCGTTGGGTTCAACCACGTCGCCCTTGAAGTCGGAAACATCGATGAAGCTTTGGAGTTTTACGGCAAGCTGTTCGACATCAAACTTCGGAGCCGGAGCGACACTGACGCCTTCATTGATCTGGGAGACCAATTCCTCGCCCTGCAATCCGGCCGAAAGCAATCCGCGGATGACGGGCGACACTTCGGTCTGGTGGTCGACGACAAGGAGGCTGTCCGCGCCATTCTGGAGGCGGAGGGAGTCGAAATCCTGCCGGGCCGTTTCCTGGATTTCCTGGACCCGTGGGGCAACCGGATCGAAATCGTCGGCTACGAAAACATTCAGTTCACCAAAGCGCCCTACATCCTGAAAGGCATGGGGATGGACGATCTGCGCAAGTCCGACACGGCGATCCAGGAACTCACCGAAAAGGGCATGGCACCGGATTAAAGAAAATCTGCGCC
>CALAHL010000228.1 GCA_937891725.1 uncultured Rhodospirillaceae bacterium
GCATTCATGCCCGCTTCCCCCTAGAGGACTAGGGTCTCGTTCGCCCTGCATATATGGATCAGATGACCGACATCACGCCGCTCTCGCCCCCCTCCAACGCCCGTTTCGTGCTTGCCTCGGCCTCGCCGCGTCGGCTGGACCTGCTGGCCCAGATCGGGCTGATCCCGGATGCGGTCGACCCGGCTGACCTGGACGAATCCCCGCGCCGGGCTGAGTTGCCGAGGGTTTATGCGGCTCGCATGGCGGAGGAAAAAGCCCGCGCCGTCGCATCCAGGCATATCGGTGCATTCGTGCTGGCCGCCGACACCGTCGTCGCCTGCGGTCGGCGTATTCTGCCCAAGACCGAGACCGAGGCCGAGGCCGCACGCTGTCTCGATCTGCTGTCCGGGCGACGCCACAAGGTTCTGGGTGGGGTGACGGTGATCGGCCCCGACGCTAAGACGGTCTCCCGGGTGGTCGAAACCCAGGTCACGTTCAAACGCCTGTCGGCGGAGGAGCGGGCGATCTATCTCGGGTCCGGCGAATGGCAGGGCAAGGCCGGCGGATACGCCATCCAAGGCCTGGCTGCCGCCTATGTGAGCTGGGTAGCTGGATCCTATAGCAACGTGGTGGGTCTGCCACTGTCGGAGACCTACAAGCTGCTTGCGGGACTTGGGTTCCGCCATGCAGTCCCGGACAATGCCGGTTGATGAGATCCTGATTCACCCGGCCCCAGGCGTCACATGGGTGGCGTTCCTGGCGGATGGGCATGTGGTCGAGCTGTGGGCGGAGCCGTCGGACCGCCCAAGCGGCGTCGGAGGAATCGCTCTTGCCCGCGTCACCGGAAAAAGGCCCGGTTTGGACGCGCTGACCGTCCGCCTTCCGGACGGTGAGGCCTTCGTGAAGGATGCGCCGAAGGTGGACGACGGCGCCGCTCTGATCGTCCAAATCACCCGGGATGCGATTGGACCGAAACGCGCGGTGGCGCGGGCGGCAGTCGAACTGGTCGAAGGGCCGGTGGTGCTGACCCCGTCGCGACCGGGCATCGGGTTGTCCGCGCGGATCACCGGCAAGGCCCGGCGCGCTGCCATCAAAACCGCCGTTCAGCAGCAGGTCCCGGACGATCTGGGGTGTCTGGTGCGCGGCGATGCGGGCGGCGGCAATCCGTCCGATATCGCAAGGACGGCGGGCGTTCTGGTCGAAAGATGGCAGGACCTCCTGAGGAAAGCGGAGACCGAAAAGGCGCCGGCCTGGTTGGCCGCACCGCCCGGCCTTGAGGACCGCGCGCTTCGCCATGCGCCGGGTGCCGCGCTGCGCTCCGAGGCGGACGCGCATCTCCTTTCGGCGGCGCTCGACACCGTGCTCGATCGCACCTTGGCCCTGCCCGGTCTGGGAGTGCTGACCATCGATGCGACCGAGGCTGCGGTTCTGATCGACGTTGATTTGCACGAGACCGTCGGCGGCAGAGGCTTGATGGCGGCGAACAGTCGGATTCTGGAGGCGGTCGCCGGGCAGATCCGGCTCCGTGGTCTGCGGGGCACGATCCTGATTGACCTGCCGCGCATGCAGAAACCGAGCGATCGAAAGGTCGTCGAGGCCGCATTTCTCGCAGCTGTCGCCTCGGATCCCTCACCGGTGGCGCTGCTGGGGTGGACCCCTGGCGGCATGCTCGAAATCACCCGCGAAGGCGCGAGGCGACCCCTCCATGAAATCCTGTGGGCCGCGACGGAACCGACGCAATCGGTCAGGTTCGCTGCCTGGCAGGCGCTGGCGGCGCTCGACACGGCCGCCCGCCGTGCGGGCGAAGTTCCGGCGCGGCCGGTGCTCGAAGTCTCTGAGGATGTGGCGGGCTGGCTCTTAGGGCCGGGCGCCGGGCTGGTCGACGGGTTGCGGGGGCGGCTGGGGGCCTTGACGGTGCGCGGTTCGCCCACATGTCCTCGCAGCGATTATCGTATTTTGTCCGAGATCTGAGTTGAACGGGGCTGACATGGCGGAAGTACACCAAATCGGCAAGGCGCGACGCGGCAAATGCCCGAACTGTGGCAAGCAGACGGAACCGGATTTCCGGCCGTTCTGCTCGGCCCGCTGCAAGACCATTGATCTCGGCAAATGGGTGACCGGCAGCTACCGAATTCCGACCGACGAAGTGCCGGAAGAAGCCGATCTGGAAGCCCTGCTGCGCGGCTCCGAGGACGAGCGCTAGAGCAAACAGGCTGGGGTTACTCGGCCTGAACCCAGAACTGATACATGCCCAGAAACATCGAGGGATGCTCGGTCTCAACCGAATCCCAGGCCCGCAGGTCCAGGCCGGCGGCATCCTCAGGCTTGCGGCGGCGATATTCCACCAGCCAGGCCGGGTCCGGCAGCTCGAAGCCGAGAAACCGCAAGCCGAGCTCTTCGAGCGCCGCCTCAATCCAGCTCAGATCGACCGTACTTTCCTGCTCATGCAGCAGCGCGTCGCGCACCCCGCTGGCGGCGTAGAAATCCGCCGTTCGCAGCAAGGCACGCCCCGGATGATCCTCCGGCAGGGCAAACACCGCCTTCCGGATACCGTCGACCCGGTCCTTCAGAGTCTCGTGAGACCGTGCGGCAGTCCGGATGTCGTCGAACGGCGCCCGGGCTCGGCGGCTGTAAAAGGCGAGACGCATCAGCCCGTCGGGTCGCAACAGCCCCTGAAGCTTCCGCCAGCCCAGGATCGGATCGGCCAGATGGTGCAGGACGCCGGAACTCTCGATCAGATCGAACCGATTGGGGATCCGGTCGAGCGCCAGGATATCGCCTTGATAAAACGCGATGTTTCGAACCCGCAGGTCCTGCGCCATGCGTTTGGCGTAGGACAGCGACCGCCGGGACAGATCGACCGCCGTCACATCCGCACCTTGGTAGCGCAACGCCGTCTGGATGGCGTGACGCCCGGTCCCGCATCCGGCGATCAGGATGCGGGGGGTCGGATTGTCGACCGGCCCGATCGGAGAGGACGGCAGAACCCGAGACAGATGCTCCTGCAGGCTGCGCGGCGGTCGATGGTCGACCGACAGCCAGCGCGGATACGGGCTCTCCTCGTATTGCGACCGCACCCTGGCCGAGGTGTCGTCTGCAATCGGCGTCAGGTTGCGGATGTCTTCGGCCAGAGTTGTCTCGGTATGGGGGTGCAGGAACGACCGGCGCAACAGCGTCGTCCAAAGCGATTCGGGTTCATCTTCCGGGATGGTTTCCGCATAGGGCAGCTTGCTGGCACGGGTCCGAAGCACGGCCGCCATCGGGTCGGTCTCAAGCGGTCGGAACATCCCGCGGACCAGGACCCTGGTCCGGTTCGGTTCCTTCTCTTCCGCAAGCCTGTCGACCGCCGCGTCCAGCTTGGTCAGGTTGAAGGCGTCGATCTCACTTTCCGGCCAGACCCATTCGGTGATCCGCGCCTGCAACGCCAGCGCCGGCGGCCAGTCGCCGTCGATGCGCGGCTGCTCCCCTGCGACCAGTGTCTTCAGCAGCTCCCGCCGGGTGAAAACGATCGCCGCTTCCAAATCCGGATCGACCGCCACCGCCCAGGACAGGACGGCCACAATCAGCGGATCGGCCAGGAAGGTGCCGAGCGGCTGGAACCCGCGTCCCGGTTCCACCGCCACCGGATAGCCCTTGGCGGCCGCCGCGAGGGATTTCTCCACCGCCGGGATCGTCCGCCACAACCGGATCGCCGCGCCCGCCAGGGCCTGCTTGTCCAGATCCGTCCGGTCGAACAGGCTGGACAGGGCGGAGCGGGCGGCGGCGTTCGGCTTCTGGAACGGACACCGTCGAAGGGACGAGATCAATAAATCGCGTTGCTCGATGTTCTCGGGATCCAGCCGCCACGCATCAATCCGGTGCTCGATCGCGTCGACCGGCTTGCCCTGGGCTTCCAGACTGCTCGCCAGATTGGCGTGCGCGGCGACGTAGTCGGGTTTCAGGCGGATGGCGCGCCGGAAGCAGGGGATGGCTTCCGACACATGGCCCGCGGCCTTCAGCGCGATGCCGAGATTGTTGTGCAGATCGGGCAGCTTCGGACGTTTGTGAATGACGTCCCGGTAGATCTCCGCCGCCGCCATGTAACGTCCGGCCCGGAAATGCGCGCCCGCCTGCTGCAGGGCCCCCAGGGCCACGCCGATACCGCCGGCGTTCTGAGGGGGCGACGCCCTCGGTTTCCTGACCATCTGCCGCGCTACCGGGGATGCAGGTCGAAGGCCACGCTGATGCGCTCGCCGCCGCCGTCGAAGGGAATGGTTCGATGCCAGACATAGGAGGGGAACAGGACCAGCATGCCTTCCTCGGGTCGGGTGGCGCGCAGGGGCACGCCGTCGTAGTCGGGAATACCGTATCCCGGACGGTTGAATTCAATCCAGCCGGCTTGATCCGCATCGTCTTCGAACACCGCCGGAGGCAGCGTCACATAGTACACCCCGCTCAACCACCCCAGATTGTGGATATGCCCGGTCTGATGGCCTTGCGCGCCGAGGATGTTGGCCCAGCAGTCGATCCCGAAACCGGCCGGACGGGCGGACAGGTGGGGATGGTTCGGGGCCTCGGCGATATGTGGGGCCAGATCCCGGGTGTAACCTGCCACCGCCGCGTCCAAGGCCGTCTTGAAGGCCTGGATCGCCGGATCGTCGGATTTCAGAAGATCGGTGACGATCGCCCCGCCGCGAATCGCCCTTCGGCTCGGGTCCCATTCCTCCCGCAGGTTCGAATGGCCGCGAATAGCAGCCTCGAAACTGCGGTTGAATGCGGCGATATCGGCGAATCCGTCCGGCACCGGCAGGCGCAACACCCGGGTGAGCGCGCCCCACCCGATCAGACGCTCGGCCTCATCGGCCCGTCCGTTTGCCGCGTGGGTGATGGTCTTGAAGGCCAGCGCGCGGATATGGCGCGGCTCGGCTGCCAGGGCCGTGTCGCAGGCCGCGTCCGCCTCGGCGACCCGGCGGAGTTTCAGCAGCGCCGCGATCAGGTTCATCCGGCAGGCCTGGTCATTCGGCTGCACCACCAGTGACCTCCGGTAAGCCGAGACGGACTCCGCCGGCAGACCGGCCCGGGCCTGCTGCAGATTGCCCAGCGCGAACCAGCCGCCCGCCGAACGTGGCGACAGGACCAGCGCCCGCCGCAGCGCGTCCAGCGCCACCGGAATCTCCGTCTCCGGATCGTCCGCCAGGATCTGGGCCTTCAGATCGTGGGCCGCCGGATAGTCGGGGGCTGTCGCCAGCGCCGTGTCCAGCAAACCCAGCGCCGCCGCGCTCTTGCCGGTCCGATGCAGATGCCGGGCGAGCAGGGCGTTCGCCACCGGATTGCCTGGCTGCGCGCGCAGGATCTCACCGCACAGTGCGGCACCCTGCTCGGTGCGACCGGCGTTGAAATGTCCCATGACGAGACGAAGGGCGTCCTCGATCCGCATGCAGCCGGACTTTAGGGATGCGCATGCGCTCGGGCAACGGTGCAGATCACCCGCGTCGGGAGCCGCTGCGCGACCGGGACAAAAATCGCTCGGATCGGGTCTGGACAGGTCCAGCCGGTCGCGCTATAGCACCAGCCGAATGAGGACGGGTCGGGCGACCGCTCCCGGACCTCCCGGTGCCCAGGTAGCTCAGTTGGTAGAGCAGTGGACTGAAAATCCGCGTGTCGGTGGTTCGAGTCCGCCCCTGGGCACCATTTTTATCCTTCATCTCCGAAATGTTCAGACTGGTCCCCGATGCCGATCGAGGGCCCACGAACACAAGGCCGTGACCTTGGCGTATCTGGAGATCCGACCCTCCCAGGGTCTTGGTTCTTCGGCGTTGGCTCCCAAATCAGGGTGAGTTGCAAGCGTCCCCGCCGAACGGGTGACGCGACGCATTTCTCGGAGGAGTCTTCATGACCAGAACGCAGTTCACGCGCCGAACCCTCCTCACAGCCGCCGGAGCCGTCGCGGTGACTGGAGCGTCCGGCCTCCTGACGCCCGCCCAGGCCAAAGGGCTGGCGCCAACGCCCACGATGCGGGGCGGCGCCAACAACTATCGCCCGGGCGCGCCGATCGTCGAGCGGATCGGCAACGGGGGGTTCTGGATGTCCGGGACCGTCTTGCGGGCAGGTGATGGCGCCCCGCTGGCCGGACAACGGATCCAGATCTGGGCGCACACGACGGAAGGCTATGAGCGGGACCCGCAGAGCCACGGCGCCACCCTGACCGACGAGAACGGCGTGTTCCGCCTAGAGATGCCGCAGATCGTTCCGGCCTTCGGCCAACCGCATGGGCATCTCGCCTATGACAGCGGCGATTTCGAAACGGTATTCCTGCGTCCCGTCATGAGGAGCGCGGAAGACACCAGCCTAGAGGCGCACTTCGTTCTCAAGCCCGCCTGACGCGCGTGGCCTTTAAGGCGAAGAGCGAGGGACCCCGGCCCCTGATCTGGGCGCTTCTCGGGATTGCCATTGCGGTTCCAATCGCTGCGGCGGCGATG
>CALAHL010000229.1 GCA_937891725.1 uncultured Rhodospirillaceae bacterium
CACTCGCTTGCTGATTCTTGGCATTCCCTGTCCCTCATAGCAGGTCTAACAACGGCGCTAGAGCATTCCGTGTCACCACTGTGTCACCAGATTTGAGTAAGTCGCGGTAAATTTGACGGTGACCACTGCATAGAAAGGTAAGGTTTTTACCGTTTTATATCAATATGAAAGTTAGGATTGGTAAGACGTGTGTCGGCAGTAGTAAGGCTATATTATCTGCCTTCACACGGCAGGGGTCACAGGTTCAATCCCTGTCGCGCCCACCATCTTTTCAATGGCTTAGCAGGATTTTGACGACGGGGCTCATTTTCCCGTGTATGAGTTTGTCAGCGATGACTGCGGCAATTGCCGACGTCAATATTCGGTTCTGACATCTCATATATCATGGAGCGGTCACGACACGTTTGGACGCGCGCTCCTCGCACCTATATAACGGCGTAACCACATTCAACGCGAGGGAGACGATAATGACCCCGCCGGACGCATCGACGGCACAGACTTCACCGGCCAGCGCGCCAGCAAAGGCCGGCAAGCCGACGTTTTCCTGGGAGGATCCGCTCCTGCTTGATGATCAGCTCACCGAGGATGAGCGGATGGTGCGGGACACCGCCCGGGACTACTGCCAGGACAAACTGATGTCTCGCGTGCAGAACGGGTTTCGCAACGAGGTGTTCGACCGCGAGATCATGAACGAGCTCGGCGAGCTTGGGCTGCTCGGGGCAACGGTGGCCGAAGAGTACGGTGGCGCCGGCGTAAACCACGTCTGTTACGGTCTGGTCGCGCGGGAGGTCGAACGGGTTGACTCAGGCTACCGCTCCGCGATGAGCGTGCAGTCGAGCCTGGTGATGTATCCGATCGAAGCCTATGGGTCAGAAGACCAGAAGCGCAAATACCTTCCCAAATTGGCAACTGGTGAATGGGTCGGGTGTTTCGGTTTGACCGAACCCGACCACGGCTCCGATCCGGGCGGCATGACGACGCGGGCGGTCAAAACCGACGGCGGCTACATCGTCTCTGGCGCCAAGATGTGGATCACCAATTCGCCCATAGCGGACGTGTTCGTCATTTGGGGCAAGACCGAGGACGGGGTGATCCGTGGTTTCATTCTCGAAAAGGGCATGAAGGGGCTGTCCGCGCCGAAAATAGAAGGCAAGTTCAGCCTGCGGGCCTCGATCACCGGTGAAATCGTCATGGAGGACGTTTTCGTCCCGGACGAGAACCTCCTGCCGAATGTCCGGGGCCTGAAGGGTCCTTTCGGGTGCCTGAACAAGGCCCGTTACGGGATTTCCTGGGGCGCGCTCGGAGCGGCCGAGTTCTGCTGGCATCAGGCGCGGCAATACACCCTCGATCGCAAGCAGTTTGGCCGCCCCCTCGCCGCCAACCAACTGATCCAGAAGAAGCTTGCGGACATGCAGACTGAGATCACCCTCGGCCTGCAGACCTGCCTGCGGATCGGTCGCCTGCTCGACGAGGGGCGCGGTGCACCGGAAATGATCTCGCTCGCCAAGCGCAACTCCTGCGGCAAGGCGCTCGACATCGCCCGCACCGCCCGCGACATGCACGGCGGCAACGGGATCTCGGACGAGTACCACGTGATCCGTCACGTGCTGAACCTTGAGGCGGTCAACACCTACGAAGGCACCCACGATGTGCACGCCCTTATTCTGGGCCGCGCGCAGACCGGCATTCAGGCATTTTCCGCCGAGTGACCCGAGTGCGAAATATCATCTGCAGAGGCGTCCGGGAATTCGGGCGCCTTTTTTCTATTGGTTTGCGTTCCGGCAGACCGCCGCGAGCACGGCCTGCTCCGGGTCGCCGAGGGGTTCTCCGTTGAATGTCAGAGCCCCGCTCAGGAGATCGAAGGTCACGACTCCGATGATCGTCTCGCCGGTCGGCCTCAGCGGCGAATGATCATCCACACCATAGTCGGACAACACATCAACGGTCAGATTGAACTGGATGGACTCCGGCAGCTTCAGGGTATTCGTACCGGGAAGATCGGCAGCGGCAACTGAGTTGCCTCTGACATCCACACCCGGTTTATAGGCGACGTTCGCATCAGGCACATGGCGAACAAGGCGTCGGCACGCTTCGTCGGAAATAGAAACTTCCGTCGAGCCGGCAGTTTCAGGTGTTTGCGCCGAAGCTGCAGATATAATTCCGCCTAATTGAAAAGCGACCCCTGCCGATAAAAACGCCAGCGCTCCGCAGATCCCTCTTCTCATTACGGAGATATATCGGAGCGTTGGCGATCCTGCGACATACATCCGGCTTCTCTCCAACAAGATTTGTTAGGCTCAGGACTCATAACCAGAAGATGACGGTTGCTGCGATACAGATAGCGCTC
>CALAHL010000230.1 GCA_937891725.1 uncultured Rhodospirillaceae bacterium
GGCGATCCTCGCCAACCGGCCGCATCCCGAGCAGGGCTTCCGCACCTGCCTCGGCGTGCTGCGGTTGTTCAAGGACTTCGGGCCGCGGCATGCCGAGGCGATAGCGGCTGAGGCCGTCGCCCGCGGCGCGTTCACCTACAAGAGCATCGCCGCCCTCATCGCCGCCCGGCGCGATCGCCAGCCGCCGGCTCCCGACACCGTGGTGATCGACCATCCCAATCTGCGTGGCCCCGGCTACTTCCACTGACGGAGATCCCGAACATGCTGACCCACCCCACCCTCGATCTGCTCCACGAACTCGGCCTGCACGGCATGGCCAAGGCCATGAAGGACCTCGACGCCCAGCCCGAGGTCACGCACCTCGAGCATGCCGAATGGCTCGCCCTGCTGCTCGAGCAAGAGGCCACCCTGCGGCGTCAGAAGCGCTTCGAGAGCCGGGCGCGGGCCGCCAGGCTGCGGCACGACGCCAGCGTCGAGGACGTCGACTACCGTGCTGCACGCGGCCTCGATCGCGGCCTGTTCCTCAGGCTCGCCTCCTGCGAATGGATCCGCGCCCGTCATAATCTGCTCCTCACCGGGCCCTGTGGTGCCGGAAAGAGCTGGCTTGCCTGTGCCCTCGGCCACAAGGCCTGCCGGGAGGACCTCGCCGTCGCCTATCACCGCATGCCGCGGCTGTTCGCCGCCCTCGCCACTGCCAGGGCTGACGGCCGCTACGCCCGCATGCTGCGCTCGCTCGCCCGGCTCGACCTGCTGATCCTCGACGACTGGGGGCCGGAGCCGCTCGACGCCGAGCAGCGCCGCGACCTCCTGGAGATCGTCGAGGACCGCTACGAGGCCCGCTCGGTCATCGTCACCAGCCAACTGCCGGTCGACCGCTGGTACGAGGTCATCGGCAATCCCACCATCGCCGACGCCATCCTCGACCGCCTGGTCCACAACGCCCACCGCATCGAGCTCAGGGGTGACAGCCTGCGAAAGAAGCGGCCCCCGGAGGTCGCCGCGGCCGCCGCGACTTGACCGTCCGACACCGCCCGAACATCATCCCCCACGACCCGGAGGAGCGTGCCTCAGGTGGCCGGCATCAAATCGGAACGCCGGCCGGCATCGGATCGGAATAGGTGGCCGGCATCGTCGGAATCCGCAGCCACGTCGCCACGCTGACCTTCAACCGGCCGGAAAAGCGCAACGCGCTGGGCGACATCGTTACCCCGGCGCTGCGCGAGATGCTGCTGTTGCTGGAGGCGGACCCGGAGGTTCGCGTCGTCGTGCTGACCGGCGCGGGCAAGGCGTTCTGTGTCGGCGGCGACGTCAAGGGGATGGGCAGTGGTGCGCCGGACGACCGCTCGCTGGACGACAAGATCCGTGCCCTGCAGCATCGCCAGCAGACCCTGACGCTGCGCCTTTTCGAGATGCCCAAGCCGACAATTGCCGCGCTGCCGGGAGCGGCCGCGGGCGCGGGCATGTCGATCGCGCTGGCCTGCGATTTGCGCGTCGGCGCCGCCAGCGCGTTCTTCGCGCCGGGGTTCGGGGCAATCGGGCTTTCCGGGGACTACGGCGGCTCGTGGCATCTCACCCAGATCGTCGGGCCGGCCAAGGCCAAGGAGATCTATTTCACCGGCCGGCGCGTCCACGCCGAAGAGGCTCTGGCGCTGGGCCTGCTGAACGAAGTCGTCCCCGACGAGGACCTTCAGGCGAGAACCGCCGAACTGGCAGCCCAGATTGCAGGCGGCCCGCCGCTGGCCATCCGTTACATGAAGCAGAACATCAACCGGGCCATGCAGGCCGACTTCAAGACTTGTCTCAACTGGGAGGCCGACCGACTGGTGCGCGTCGCTCAGACCGACGACCACAAGGAAGCGGTGCGCGCCTTCATCGAGAAGCGCCCGCCGGAGTTCCGAGGAAAGTAACGCCGCCGCGTCATATGCGCGGTGTCAGGTAAACCTCGCGGATACATCTCCGAACCCGGAAGAGGTCACATCGACGCGCGTGCGCCCGTCCATCGGGATCGGCGGACCCCAGGCGCCGGTCAGGATCGTGTCGCCTGCCTCCAGCCGCTTGCCGAGCCCGGCAAGCCGTTCGGCCAGCCAGCCGACCGCGGTCAGCATCCCGCCGGGCCATTCCAGCCCGTCCCAGGCGTCCACCGTCTCGCCGTCATAGATCAGTTTCAGGTCCGTGGTGCGCGGCGCCTTGATGTCACTCACCGGCGCACCGCGCACGACACCGGCCAGAATGGCGTTGTTGGCGATCAGTTCCGCCCCGCGCGGTTCTTCGCCCCTGAGGGTGAAGTTGTGGATCTCGATCACCGGATAAACCGCCTCGATCACCTCGACCAGTTCTTCCGCCGTCGTCCGGGCCGGATCGACCGGGGCGGCCAGCGAAATCGCGAACTCGGCTTCCATGGATGGGTTGGAATAGCGCGCCTTTTGCAAATCCGCGCCTGTCTCGTGCAACTCGCTCGACCAGATCCGGCCCCAGGCCGGGTGGGTCAGGCCCATCATCTTCTGGTTGCCCTTGCAGACGCAGCCGATCTTGTAGCCGACGACCCGCTCGCCGCGCGCCTCTCGCAGGTCGGCGACGGCGGTTTGCAGTCGCCAGGCCTCGGGGGGCGTCAGGCGCAGCCCCTCGGCAAAGACTGTGCCCGGGGTGGCGTTGTCATAATCCGCCAGCATCCGGTCTGCCAGCGTCGTGAGTGTCGTGTCGTCCAGTGCCATCATATCCATCCCTACAGCGTGCTCTTGCCCCAGAGGCTCAGCTCGACCGCCTGGAACTCGACATCGGTCGTGAAACTTTCGTCGATCATGAAGTCGGCGGTCTTGGCGTCCGAGCGCAGGACCTTGCCTTCCGGACCGCGCGGCAGGTCGTCGGTGGGGCCGTATCGTTCCTCCAGCCGCGCGACCTCGGCCTTGTCCAGCTTGCGCACCCGGCAGGGCACGCCCTTGAGATGCGGGATACCCTGTTCCAGGTCGATCAGGTCCGGGTCGTCGTCCGGTGTCATCTGTGCGTCGGAAAAGTCCCACATCCCCGACAGCACCCCCGCACCCTGGCGCGACTCCGGTTTCCACCAGCCGTGCGGGACCCGCACAAGGCCCTTGGGCATGGATGTGCGGACATAGACCCGGCCCTTCATGGCGCCGGTCGGGTTGGCGGCCTCGGCCCAGTCCCCATCCGCCAGGCCCAGGGCCTTGGCATCCTCCGGCGCCAGGAACAGCGTCGGGTCCTGTGCGCGCACACGCAACTCGCGGATGTGGCGGTGGCCGGTGCGGTAGTACTCGTCGTCCGGCAAGCCGATGAAGCACATCAGCGGGTACTCGTCCGATGTCGCCGCGCCCTCGCGGTAATACGGCAGCGGATCGAAGCCGAGATCGGCCAGCACCGTGCTTTCCAGCTCCACCTTGCCGGTCGGCGTGGCGAAGCCGGTCCGGAGGTATTTCCTGTCCTCGCGCTTGTCGCGCGGCACGCGGCCATCGGCGACGACATCGTCCCAGGTCTTGCCGGACGCGGCCAGGCGCCAATCGTGGACCTCGCGCGTGTCGGCCCACGGAAAGTGTTCCTCCATCCCCATCCGGCGCGCCAGTTCCAGCCAGAAATACCCGACATCGCGGCATTCGCCGGGCGGTTCCATCGCCTGGTCCGAGACGCCGGCCATCA
>CALAHL010000231.1 GCA_937891725.1 uncultured Rhodospirillaceae bacterium
ACTTAAGCTCTCAGAGAGCGTTGGGTGCCAGGCCCATTCCCTCCGCCACTTGCCCTTGTGAAACGTTTCTCCCCATCCGGCTAGGGCCGGATTTTCTCGTTGTTTTCGAGGGTTATGCGGGTGGGGCTGGGCACTGGCCCGGCCGCAAAGAGGGCCGGAAGCGGTCTCTCAGGGCCGATATTCTCTGGACCTCATGACTGCCACATTCCGGTGTTTAGCTTGCAACAACTTGATGTGTAACAATTTTCTAGACGGCGAGTTGAGCATTTCGATGTCTGTGGCATTCGCGAGATGGGACAGACATCGAACCCACGCCTAGCCACCCTCGGCTTGCAAATCACGGCGGTTTGAGGCCGAGAGCTTTTAGCTTTCGACTGGATGCCCGCCCACATAGCCACCTTCGACGGTCTTACGGTCGCAGCAGCGCCCGTTCGTGTGAGGCGAGCGCGTCGATCCGCGCTCTGCCGAGTTGCCGACAACCAGAAAGATCGACCAGGAACCGCACCCCTGAAACGCCTGCCGGGAGTGGCGGCCTGATCGCTGGGATCGTGCTCACGTCATAAACCCGCGCGGAGGAGGTTGCGCGCGCCAAGTCGAAAGACCAGCCAAGCGCCGTCTGCATGTCGCGTCCTAGTGTATCGGCCACCACCGTGCGAAGCTTAATGATGAGGTCATGAACCTGAATGCGTGCCTCGATATCCGAAACGAGATCTGACAGCGAGAAACCGCCTCCGGACGGCTGGATGATGAACGAGGCTAGGATCCCCATCGTGCCTGCTGGAGGATTAGCCTGCTCGAACGAGACCTCATGTGCCCGGCGGTCCGTGGCGGTTGCCTTCGCTTCGAGACGGAGAGCGCCGATAGCGAAATCGTAGCGCTCGTCTTGGTCTACACGCCAAGCGCGGACAGCGGCGGCCGGGTCGGCGGCGGCCCGGATTACGAGCAACTCGCCAGTCAAACCGATTAGCGGCCTCCTTGGCGGCCTGGCGAGCCGCTGAAAAAGGTCCACCACTCGGTCGACCATCTCGCCAACAGCAGCCACCGTTGGAGTGGCACCGAGTGCCGAGGCGAGGAACTCCATAGTGGTGAGAAAGTATCGCTCGACAGCGCGGTCGCGCGATCTGCAGGCGACGACCGTCAGGTTCTCTGTCCGGACGTCGCGGTCACGTTCCTCAATGCGGCAGGCGATGCTAAAGCGCGCCTCGATACCCGCGAGGAGCAACGGCACTCTGTTTGAAGCGCCTGAGGTCCGGATCAGTAGTGCCGCACAACCGGAGTCGTCCCGCCCGACGTAATAGGTTGGCTGAGAAGGAGCAGGGATGACGCTGAACGTGCCGGGCTGATCCGGCCGAACCAACCGTTCAAGCAGGTCAACGAACTGGGCGCTCAAGTGGCATCATCCTGTCCAGCTTGCAGCTGCACCAGCCACTCCCGCGCGAGTTCCGCTGGAATCCGGATGGCCATCAATGGAGCTGCCCGAGCCTCGACTGCTCCACCGTCGGATCTCGCCAGATCGAATTGGTGGATCTGAATCGTCGGCCGGTCGTTCATGGCGAATACTGTATCGCCCGGGTACGCATAGCCGCCTCCGGCAAGACGCGTCGGGCCTTGCTGGAACCCTTTCTCAAGGGTGCCTGATGCGGAGACGATACGGCGAGCTCCTCGCGCTCGAGGCCGCATGCGGTAGACAGCGACGGTTGCATCGGGTGCCTGGCGAAGAGCCTCACCCAGCATGACGAGCGTCCCCGTGAAGTTGGCTGTGTCACGGGGGTCTTCGAGCCTGTAATCGGAAAGCATATCGATCACTCGGATAAGCGGGACCTCCCGGGCTACGAAATGCTTCTGGCTTTCCTCATCTGACCTGTAGGTGTCGATGTCCTCGACGAACGCAAACTCGCGTACGAAACCTTTGAGAAGTTCGGCATTCGCATTTCGAAGCGCCTCTGCGATAAGGGCGCCGCGCTGCTGGGTCCATCCTCCTAGGCGCGTCGAACGGAAGTACGCGTCGGAGACGACGTTGCGCCTGCAGGGCTGCAATGCGGCATCCAAGACAAACCGGCGACGCCACATGTTTAGGCCGCTTGGTTCTGTCTCCAACCGTTTCAGTTCCCGCCGCATCAGGTTCTCGTGCTCCACGTATCCCTCGAAGGCCGACCGCGTGACCGTTTCGAGCCAGATGCGGCAGATGCCAAGATACTTACGCTTGTATCCGAAAAAGCGCGCCCGCTGCTGCAGCGTGTCGGCGTTCCCCACTCCGACACCACGGGGCATGTAGGTGACCGTCAGGAGGTCGACGGTGAAGCCTCGGTCGACGGCTTGCCCGCCAACCAGGATCCAGCCCTCGGCGTCTCGCCAGTTGATCTCCGGCGTTCGCGGACGACCGTTCGTATTGAACTCAATTATGGTGGTCTGTCGGAGCGACCTCGGGAGTTTAGCGAGGACATCCTCAAACGCAGGAAGGTTCGCGTCGGTGGTCGACAAGTGGTCGTAGGCGGCCCGAAAATCCTCGACAAGTTCAATCCTGTCAGGGTCCGCTTCTGGCAAGCGGAGCGCAGTAAGCCATGTCGTCTTTGCCTCGGTCACCCACTGTACGACCTGCCTATGGTCCGCGCGAAGTCGAGACGGATGAATGAGCATGGAGCGACGTCGCCGGTCTCGGATCAGGCTGGCCGCGAGGCCGACGAAGAAGACCCGCACCGCCTCCAGCATACTATCAGGGGGATCATTTCCCGCGGCGATGTCCTGCGGGGGGATGTCCCTGATGTAGGGAGAGCCGGGAGCGAAGAACTCCTGGCCGCCAACGTAATCCGCCCCAGGGTCAAGCACCTTGGGGAAGTCCGGGGACAGGACGTCCGCGATGTTGATGAGGAGAGGCGCCTGCGGCGTGGCGGTATACTGCAGGTAGGTGTGGCAGGGCAACGCGTCCCGGAGCTCGCGAAGTCTGGTGTAAGTGGCGCTCTCGCCACCCTGCTGGACACGCGTGTTGAGGCTTGCCTGATCGGCCTCGTCATCAATAACGAGGACGGGCACGCGCCGGAGGTCCAACCTACTGAGCAGGTCTGTCAGGCTCTGAAGGCGCTGCCGCTGCTTGAGTACGGTCAGGATGAGCGTTGCCCGTTCATCTTCTTCGAGTTCGTTGTCCTGCCATGCTTCGATGGCCTGCCTGATGGACTGCTCGTGATGTGCGTCGGTGAATCGCCCCGGTTTCACCGGAGACCTTTAGCTTCATTTCACGCAACCATATC
>CALAHL010000232.1 GCA_937891725.1 uncultured Rhodospirillaceae bacterium
GATCCAGGTCATTACGGTCCGGAAGCTGGCATCTTTTATTGAACCCATTGACCCACCAAGCCAGCGGTTCTCGAAAATCCAGGTCGAGATTCATGGTCTAGGCCGCCTTGGTACCCAATGCTCCAGTCGCGAACGCCGCAAGCCAACTGCCGATCAGATCATGGTCCAATTGCAGGTTCAGAGACGCTTTGCCCGACGAATAGACCGCGTCCCCGACGCGCTCCCGGCGCATTTCGAGAATGGTGTCCACGATCCCGATCTGCATTTCCGGGTGGCCCTGGAGCGTCAGGACCCGATCGCCCACCCGCATCATCCCGACCGGACAGAAGTCCGTCGAGATCAGGACTTTGGCGCCGTCCGGCGGCGTGACGACCTGATCCTGGTGGCTGACGATGACATTGACGAACCCGTCCTCGGCACCGGCCCGCATCCACGGCTCCCGGTCCACCAGCTTGACCGTATGAACCCCCATACCCCAGCCCTTATCGGATTTTTCAACGCGCCCCCCCAAAGCCTGGGCCACCAACTGATGTCCGAAGCAGATTCCAAGCACGCACTTGCCGGCCCCGACCACGTCCCGAACCAATTGCTCGGCATACTTGATCCAGGCCATATCCTCGTAGACGCCCGCCGGACTGCCGGTGAAGACGTAGACGTCATAGGCCCCGATATCCTCGATCCGCTCACCATCCAGAACGGCAACCTGGCTGAACGTGGCGCCAGGCAGATGGGGGCCCAGCAACGATTCAAAACACGCCCCGTAATCCGGTACCAAATGCCGGGCGGGTTCGGGTACATGACCGCAAATAACCGTGCAGAGTCTCATCGTCATTCCCATCACCCCTGTTGGGCGCGTCGCACGAGGCCGTTAGAACAGATGCTGCCCGCCGGTCACGAAAATTTCGGTGCCGGTGACGTAGGCGCTGTCTTCCGAGCACAGGTAGAAGATGGTCCCGGCCACATCTCTGGGAGAGCCCAGGCGGTTCAACGGGATCCGGGGCAGCAGAACCTCGGTCTCCGGCGACAGCATCGCCGTTTCGATCTCACCCGGCGCGATCGCGTTGACCCGTACCCCAAGATCGGCAAATTCGTTGGCCAACTCCCGCGTCAGGGCCGACAGCGCCGCCTTCGATGTGGAATAGGCCGAGCCCGCGAAGGGATGAATCGCGTGTCCCGCGATCGAGGTCACATTGACCACCGCCCCTTTGCCGCGATGCAGTGACGGCGCGAACCCGCGTGCGAGTTTGAGCGGGGCGAAGAAGTTAAGCTCGAACACCTGACGCCAGGCGTCTAGATCTCCGTTCAGACAGCCCAGACGCTCCTTGTAGGGCGACTTGGGAGACCAACCGGCATTGTTCACCAGACCGTGCAGCGGCCGGTCGCCCAGCCACTCGTTCGCTTCGTCGATGAACGCGTCGAGACTTGCGGGATCGCCAAGATCGGCGGTGATGTGATGCGCCCAACGCGGCTCCATCTGACACTCGGCCGGGACCTCGTCACGCGAGCAGGTCAGCACGTTCCATCCCCGCTCGACAAACAACCGAACGGTGGCATGCCCGATCCCCCGGCTTGCGCCGGTCAACATCATCAGCTTTTCGGTGGCCGGATCCGCCGTGGCGACAGCCCCTGAGGCGGCAGGATTTTGAAGGTGTTTCATGGCATCGAAGATAGCCGAGACATCCGGGAAAAGGAATGGCTGCCATCGGTCCGTACAGCAGATGTGCTATAGTCACAGTATGTCCGGATCAAACAACAGACTCGATATGTGGCGTCGCTCCCGTTTTACCGGGATCATGAGGGACATTGCGAACTTCGCGAGCTATGGCGTGCGCCGGTTCCTTAAGGATCGGATGAGCCAGGCGGCGGGTGCGTTGACCTACACCACGCTCTTGGCGCTTGTCCCGCTTATGGCGATCGCGTTCTCGATCTTTTCAGCCTTTCCGGCGTTCGATGCGATCCAGGACCGGTTGCAGGAACTGATCTTCGAGAATCTGGTGCCGGAAGTTGGGCAGGACGTAAGAGGATATATCACCAATTTTACCGCGAACGCGTCCAATCTGACGGCGGTCGGGATCGTGGCGCTCGGGGTTTCGGCCGTTCTGCTGCTGTCGACGATTGAGAGCACTCTGAACACGGTCTGGCGGGTCGAGCGACAACGCCCGATCATGATCCGACTGTTGATCTTCTGGTCGGTGCTGACCTTTGGCCCGCTTTTGCTAGGCGCCAGCTTCTCCCTGACCAGCGATATGTTCTCCAGCGCGCGGGATTGGGCGGGCGAGAGCTATTCCTATGTTCCGACCAGTGGCGGGGGGGTCTGGGCGGTGCTGCAAAGACCGGTCGCGGCCCTGCTGCAATCCATCACGTTCACGGCGCTGTTCTACATCGTACCCGCCCGCAGCGTGCACATTCGGGATGCCGCCATCGGGGGTGTGATCAGCGGAATCGCGTTCGAAGTTCTCAAATGGGGCTTCAAAAGCTACCTGACGGCCTTTCCGACCTATCAGACGATCTACGGTGCGGTCGCAGTATTTCCGATCTTCCTGATCTGGCTCTATCTGTCCTGGACCGTGATCATCTTCGGCGCGGTTTTCGCCGCCGCGTTCCCAGAATGGTGGCGGTCCCGTGACCCGCTGGTCGGTGTAACCCTGTCGCCGGCTCGAAAGCTCGAGGCGGCTGTGGCATTGCTTGCGGTCCTTGGAAAACAATCCCAAAGCGGTGGAGCCGTTACCCTAGACCAACTGGCGGCCGCCGTCCCGCTCGATGCACGCGACGGCATCGTCGAGACCTTGCGTGCCAAGGGTTATCTGGTGACCACAGATGAAGACCGTGTGGCGGTTGCCAGGGACCTCAACACAGCGACCATCGCAGATCTGGCCCGCGATCTGGACCTGTCGCTCGGTCTCACGGGCGAAGACCGGATCCCCGATGCCGATCTGGAAGAACAGGTGGCACCGGAGGACTTGTCTCAACTCGACTCAACCTCGGGACACCTGCCGGAGATCCTGTCCACGCTCCACGAGGCGGAAGCAAGAATTCTGGGCCAGTCGATTTCCGACGTGATCTCCGAGTCGAAGGCACCAACGCCGCCATCGGGTCAGATCGTAAGCTTTGGTCATAAAAAGGACGCCGACTGATCAGACGCCCAATTTATGGCGGGGATTGTATCCGGCCGGCGGTTTCCACTCGGAGATGAAGTCGTGCAGCGCCTGATCCGGTTTGTCCGGCAGGACGATCACGAACCGAACATATTGGTCGCCGGTGTCCACCCCCGGCGGACCGGGGACGCCTTTTCCGCGCAGGCGCATGGTCTTGTCGGAGCTTGAACCGGCCGGGATCTTGAGATTGACGTTGCCGTGCACGGTCGGAACCGTAATGGTCGCACCCTCCACCGCCTCCTTGAGGGTGATCGGCAGATCCAGCCGGATATCCATGCCGTCGCGGTGATAGAACGCATGCGGCTCGACGGCGAGTTCGATATACGCGTCACCCGCCATTCGCCCATTGCGTGGCGGCTTGCCCTGGCCCTTGAGGCGCAAGATCTTCCCGTCCTCGCTGGCAACCGGGATCGTCAGGCTGACCACCTTGCCGTCGGAGAGCGTCACCCGTTTGCGGACCCCGTTGACCGCCTCGAGAAACGGGACCTTCAACCGATAACGCAGATCCTGCGCCGAGCGCCGTGGGTCGCCGGGTTCGCGCTCCGGAGCGGCGCCTGCACCAGCTCCACCTGGCCCGGCACCGGCGCCCGCCTGTCCGGAGCGCCACGCATTGATCACGTCTTCGATCGGGTCGCTCTCGTCACCGAAATCGGGACCGAAATCGAAATTGCTGCGGGCTTGTCCACGGTCGCGTCGGGCCCAGCGCCAGAACGGCCCCGCTCCGGCTCCGGCCCCCGCTCCTGGGCCGGCCCCGGCCCCGGCGCCCGAACGTGGTTTGCCGTCGGGATCGATCTGTCCGCGGTCATATTGCCGGCGCTTCTCCGGGTCCCCAAGGATATCGTAAGCGGCGCTGACTTCCTTGAAGCGCACCTCCACATTCTCGGCCCCTTGATTGAGGTCGGGATGGTACTTCTTTGCCAGCTTGCGGTACGCGCTCTTGATTTCGTCCTGGCCAGCGGATTTACCGACACCCAGGACCTTGTATGGGTCCGTCATCCTGTCATCCGATACTCAAATTACGAAATCCGGGACGCAGGATGAGACGACCGCACGGAACCCGCGCGACCGCCCATCGCCATAGCCGAATCCTAGCTCTGTATCTTCCACGAACCGTCCTGCTGCCGACAGGCCGTTCCATAGGCCTGCTCCGCTTTACCACCGACATAAATCGTCTGGGTGAACTCCCGGCAAGGGGTTCCGTCCGATGTATTGTAAGTGCGTTCCGGCGTGATCGTCCCGTAGTTGCCGGAATCCGGGTTCCGCCATGTCGTCGACGATCCGCTCGGACGGGTTTCCAGGGCGTTCTGGGTCGATTGCGACATGGCAGCCTTATCGGCCTTGTCGAGCGACGAGCCGATCTCGCTGCCGATCAGGGCGCCCAGCAGGGTACCCGCCGCGACCGCCGCGAGTTTGCCGGTTCCACCGCCGAATTGGGACCCGACGACGGCACCGCCGATTCCGCCCAAGAGAGCACCTCCGGTCTGCTTCTGGCCACCTGAGGACTCGCACGCCGCGAGGCCGGTTACGACCACAGCAATCACAGCAATCTTACGAAACATGGGTTCTCCTGACTTCTGAATGCGCGGCAGCTTCGCACCACGCGGTTGGCAACGTCCATCACCCCGCCACATATGATCCTAGCACGCGGACCTTTGAAGGGGCATCTTGGATTCTGAAAACCAGAGCCACCTGGTGCAAAAGTTCAGCGCTCTGATCTATATCAGGGTTCAAACGATGCATTCGAGGTATTCCGTCGAAAATGTATAGAGCGCTTGTATAACCCATTCGGAACCATCCGGGTTCCTCGCGCCGGTTTTTACCGCAACAACAAGGGCCTGCAATGTTCGAACCCACGACGCAAGATCCGTTTGAGCAGTTTCGCCGCTGGTTCGCTGACGCCGAAGCCTCCGAGGTCAACGATCCGAACGCCATGACCGTTGCAACTGCCGACAGCGATGGCCGCCCCTCGGCGCGTATCCTGCTGCTCAAGGACTTCGATGACCAGGGCTTTGTTTTCTACACCAACACTCAAAGCGATAAGGGCCGGGAGCTTGAGCACAACCCGTTCGCGGCTCTGTGCTTCCATTGGAAATCCCTGCGCCGACAGGTCCGCATCACCGGCGCGGTTCAGTCCGTCACCCCCGAGGAGGCCGATGCCTATTTCCAAAGCCGAGCGCGCGGCAGCCGAATCGGCGCCTGGGCCAGCCAACAGTCCCGCCCCCTGGCCGATCGGGAGACCCTGATGGCCGATGTTGCGCGGGTCGAAAAACAATATGACGGCGGCGAGGTTCCGCGCCCGCCCCATTGGTCCGGCTTTCGGCTGGTCCCGACCCGCATTGAATTCTGGCACGACGGCGAATTCAGGCTGCACGACCGGTTCATCTTCACCCGGCCTCAGAGCGGCGCCGCCTGGTCTCTGCAGCGTCTCTATCCCTAACTTCACCGTGCCCCTCCCCCCCGATCCGATAGGTCCCGCGGAAGCCGGTCGCAGGGACCGCCTTGCGGGCACCGCTGCCCTGGTCTCCACCCTGGTGGCCGC
>CALAHL010000233.1 GCA_937891725.1 uncultured Rhodospirillaceae bacterium
CCGCCAAGATCACCCGGTTCCGTCCCGCATGCTTGGCCCGATAGAGTGCCGCATCGGCCGGCGAAATCAACTGGTCGAGGCTCACGAAAATTCCGGGCGCGCGGGTCAGCCCGACGCTCACCGTGTGCTGGATCGCTATGTCGGCGTGACGTGTCGGCTTGGTGGCGAAAGCGATCCTGATGCGCTCGCACACCGAAACCGCGATTTCTGCCGATCCCGCCTCGAACAATATAACGAATTCCTCGCCGCCGATGCGGCAGGTCGTGTCCGATTGACGAGCATGCTCCCGAAGGAGATCGGCAAATCGCATCAGTACCGAGTCACCGGCCGCGTGGCCGTGGGTATCGTTGACGTGCTTGAACCGGTCGATATCGAAGAGGGCGACCCACCAGGTATCGCGGGCCTCCAGGCCCATGACTGCACTTGCCATTGCTTCCAGGCCGCGCCGATTCAGCAGACGCGTCAGCGGGTCGATGCGGGACTCGACGGCGGCCTGGTCGCGCTCGTTCTGGAGATTGCGGACCGAGAATGCGACCGACAATGTCAGGATCAGCACCTCAACCAACGTGACCAGTGATAAGGCCTGGTAGGTCTGCGCGGCGGTCCAGTCTATCGGAAGGGCATCGAACCCGACCAGAAGGAAGACGGAAATGCCGGTCAGCCCTACGATCGACCACGCCAAAGCGAAAAGCGCAGTTGAAAGATCACGGTAACGCCAAGCGATCAGGATCGATATGACCATGATCCAAAACGGCACCAGCAGCGCGACCATCGAGCATGGAATCGTTATGGCTTTCGGAAGCCCCAAGAGAGCGATCAGACCAAGCACCAAGAGCGTGCAGCCGATCAACCGGGTGATCTTAGCGATTCGTGGCATCCGCCTGGGTAGCTCGAGATGAGCGACGGCGAACAGGGCGGCGAAGCCGAACGCCAGCAACGCCATCGGCTGGAAACCGACATGGTGCGCGGCCACCGCATCCCAGAACACAAACTGATACGCCAGACCATAGAAACCCAGAATCAGACAACCGGAAAACCCGAGATATCCAGAATAGAGCAGCAACTGCCACCGCTGCATGGCCAGGGCAAAAATGGCCCAGGTTACCGCCATTGTAATCAGGATGGTGGCGATCACGGCAAATTCCACAGAGTAGGAAACCGCGTGGCGTTCGAAGCTATGGGCGTCCCAGAGCCGCAGCGCCAAAGTCATCGGTTGCGGATCGAACATTTCGATGCCGACCGTCACGAGCGCTCGTTCGCCGGGTGCCAGCGTCCCGCGATAGGCGAGACCGGGGTACTCCACCTGACGTGCCTCGAACGGCAGATCATTCCCCAAGACGGTGTCGGATCGCCCGCCGCTCGAACTCTCGACGGACACGCGCAACCGGTCCAGGAATGCTATGTCATGGCTCAGGACATAGGTCCGGCTCCGGTCGGCGGAGTTCGTGAGGCTAAAGCGCAGCAGAAAATTATCGTCGGTAAATCCCCGCTCGATCCCGTCGCGGTCGAGCGGCGTCCAGATCCCACTGCCGACAACGGAAACTTCGGCCTGTCCGGTGAGGTAGGTTCCGTCGTGGTCGCCCCCCGATATCTATCGGTGCCAACCCGTCAGCGCGCGTGCTCGCGCTTCCCAGACAGACCAGGGTCACCAAGACGGCAAACAAAATAAATGGGAGCTTCACCTCAGGCGACCTGTCCGGTGATTTTGGAGTTCGACCGTAGCTCTGTACGCACCGCCGTCTAGGTGGGCAAGTCTGCGGTGTGGGGTTGGTTCAGGCTGACCGAACCAATGTTGGACGCGCGCCGACCCCTACGCCCGGGTCCCGCCCTTCCAACTCCGTCCGACGGTCGCGGAACAGGCGGATCAGTTCATCCATCACGATCCGGATTTTCGGCACCGCGCGCAAGTCCTCATGTACCAGAAGCCACTGCGCGGTCGTCGCCTCCTCCAGGATCGGAGAGAGCCGGGTCAGCCGCGGATCGGTGTCGCCCAGAAAACAGGGGAGCACGCCGACCCCGTTGCCGCCACGGATCGCGTTGGCCAGCACCACGCCGTTATTGGTACGCAGCTCCGATTTCCGATTGCCGAGCAACCGGCTCTGCCAGGCCTGGCCGGGCATGTATTGGTGGTCATCGTCGAACCCGACCCAGGGGAGCTCCTTGAGGTCTTCAAGCCAAGTTTCGGCGTAATCCGAGAACGCGACCGCCCCATAGACCGCGTGCGCGACCATGCCGATCTTGCGGCCGATCAGGTTGGCGTGATCTGGAACCCGGCTCCGAATCATCAGATCCGCCTCACGCTTGGACAGATTGGCCGACATATGGGTGACGGTGATCTCGAACTCGATACAGCGATGGTTGGCCCGCACCTCGGTCAGATGACGGGTCATGAATTCCGCCAGGGTCTCGTCGATCGAGATCCGCACGGTCCCGAGATGATCGCCTGACAGCCCGTCATTGCGACGTTGGAAGGCGAGTGAGGCCGCCTCCATCGCCTTCACGTCGTGCAGCAGTTCGAGAGCCTTTTCGGTCGGCTGGAACCGGTCCGGGTACTGGTCGAAGAGGCGGGTCCCCAACTCGCTCTCCAACGCCTTGATGCGGCGCGAAATCGTGGGATGGCTGACCCGCAGCCGCTTGGCGGCTCCGCTGAGCGTGCCTTCCTCGGCCAGGGCCAGAAACACCCGGAGATTGTCCCAATCGCTGATCATGGCGGTATCATGCCAGAAGGTTTCGGCATTGGGGTGAACAATTTCGTTCACGGGGTCATCGATTTCTTCCAATGCCGAACGAAATTGAAACGACTAGCAATAGGGCAATCGGGTCCGCAGCGGAGAACGTGTCATGCATTTCGAGCCGAAGCTTTGGGTGTTCACCGAAGGGGTGCGCTGGCGGATCGCCGGAGCGGTGGCGATCGGGCTTGCCGCAGTCGGGCTGGGGATCGCACGTCTGGCGCTGCTGGGTTGGCTGATCTCGCGGGTCTATGCCGGTGACGACCTCAGCCAGTTGGCCGGGCCGATCGCCCTGGTTGCGGCGGCCATGGTGCTGCGCGGGGTCTTCGAGCAATGGCGCGCGATGGTGGCCCATGAGACGGCGGCGCAGGTTCAACGCAAGCTGCGTCTCAAGCTGGTCGAAAAGGTTGCGGAACTTGGGCCCGGGCATATCGGCGCCCAACGCTCCGGCGATCTGACCATGACCCTGGTCGATGGGGTCGAGCAGCTGGAGACTTATTTCGGCAAATACATCCCGCAGATGCTGGTCACGCTGCTGACCCCGATATTGATCTTCGGCTTCGTGGTCTTTCTGGACGCCTGGGTGGCCGCGACCATGGTACTGTTTGCCTTTCTCGCTCTGTTCCTGCCGGCACTCTGGCACAAATGGAACACCAATTCCGCCAAGGCGCGCTCGGCCGCCTATTCCGAATTCGCCTCCGAACTTCTGGACTCGATTCAAGGCATTGCAACCCTGAAGGCGTTCGGACGGTCGCGGGAGCGAGCGGCCAGCCTGGAGACCAAGGCGCATGCGCTGTTCCAGGCGACCATGTGGGTGCTTGGGGCCAACACATTGGCGCGCGGCATCTCCGATACCATGATCGCGCTCGGGGCTGCGGCGGCGCTGGCCTTGGGGGCTTACCGGGTCGATGCGGGCGCAATGGACCTGACGGCACTGCTGATGATCCTGATGGTTGGTATTGAGATGTTCCGACCGATGAGGGATCTGCGCACCGTGCTGCACGAAGGCATGGTGGGCCTGTCCGCCGCTTACGCGATCCACCGGGTGATGGATGCCGAGCCGCTGGTGGCAGACGCCCCTGCGCGTACGGTCGAGACCCTTGAACCGTCGGTGACCTTCGAAGGCGTACGATTCGCCTATCCGGGTACCGAGCGGGCGATCCACAAGGATCTGTCCTTCACGGTCAAACCAGGTGAGCGGGTTGGCTTCGTCGGACCCAGCGGGATCGGTAAATCCTCGATCGTGCGGCTGCTGCTGCGGTTCTACGATCCGGATGCGGGCACGGTCCGGATCGGCGGTGAGGATCTTAAATCGCTGCCGATGTCGGAAATCCGGTCCCGGGTTGCGGTGGTGCAGCAGGATGCGTTCCTGTTCCACGGCACGATCGGCGAAAACATCCGCATGGGGCGTCCGGACGCCTCTGAGGAGGACCTGATCGCCGCTGCCAGGGCCGCAAACATCCATGATTTCGTCACCGGACTGCACCAGGGCTACGACACCATGGTCGGCGAGAAGGGGATCAAGCTGTCGGGTGGACAGCGTCAACGGGTGGCGATCGCGCGGGCGCTCCTGCGGGACGCGCCGATCCTGATCCTGGATGAGGCCTTGTCGGCGGTCGATGCGGAGAACGAGGCGACGATCCAGGCGGCCTTGGACGTTCTGATGCAGGGGCGCACCACGCTGGTCCTCGCCCATCGTCTGTCCAGCGTGATCGATTGCGACCGGATCCTGGTCCTTGAGGACGGTGCTGTGGTCGAGGAGGGCCAGCATGCCGATTTGATCGGCAAGGACGGGGTTTATGCCACCCTGATGGCGGAACAGGCCCGGGATGCGGACGGCACCGACGACGTGTTCGACCGGCCAAAGGTCTCGCCCGATGCGGCCGCGACGGCTGCCGTTCAGGCCGGCAATCAATCCACCGCCGCTGATATGCTGGGTGCGCCGACCGAGGGTATCGTCCGGGCGGACGGGCTCGGGTGGGGGCGGCTGGTGGTCCTGCTGATGGCGATGATCGGGCCCTGGTGGCAGCGTATGACCTGGACCTTCGTGTTCGGTGTCACCCGGGTGCTCGCTTTCATCGGTGTCGGCGTGGTCAGCGCGCTGATCGTGATGGCGCTGAAGCAGGGGGAGCCATGGGGGTATCTGATCCCGTGGCTGTTCGTCACCGCACCCCTGGCCGGTATCCTGCACTGGGCCGAGTCCTGGTTGGCCCACGATGTGGCGTTCCGGTTGCTGGCCGAGATGCGGATCAACATCTTCAACATCCTCGACAAGCTGGCGCCGGCCTATCTGGTGCGGCGGCGGACCGGCGACCTGATGGGCATCGCGACCCACGACATCGAACTGGTCGAGTATTTCTTCGCGCACACGGTGGTTCCGGCCTTCGTCGCCCTGCTGGTGCCGACGGCCGTGCTGGTGATTCTCGGCATGGCGAACATCTGGCTGGCGGTCGCTCTTGTCCCGTTCCTGTTGGCGGTTGGGGTGAGCCCGTGGCTGATGCGGGGGCGGGTCGACACGCTCGGCTCCCAGGCGCGAGAGGCGTCGGGCGAGCTGGCAGCCCATGCGGTCGACACGATCCAGGGTTTGGGCGAGGTGGTCGCCAATGGCCGAGAGCAGGACCGAGCCGCCGAGTTCGACCGGCTGACCGCGCGCCACGCCGAGTTGCGTCTGCCATTCTTCCGGGAATTGACGGCGCAACACAGCCTTTTGGAAGTACTGACCGGCCTCGGCGGTTTGGCGGTTGTGACGGTGGGAGCCGGTTTGGCAAGCAGTGGCGCGATCGACCCGACCATCCTTCCGTTGCTGACCTTGCTGGCCCTGGCGGCATTTCTGCCGGTGTCCGAGATCGCCCAGGTGGGACGCCAGCTGGCCGACACGTTGGGCGCGACCCGGCGCATCCATGCGGTTGAGATCGAGCAGCCGGTCGTGTCCGACGGACCCGGTGCCACCGGTGTGGTCTCCCGGACCGCCGGGGCCGAGATGGAACTGGTCGACGTCACCTTCCGCTATCCTGGCACCTCGCGGCCGGCCTTGGACAAGGTTTCGTTCTCGGCCTCCCCTGGGGATACCGTGGCCTTGGTCGGCCCCAGCGGCGCCGGCAAGACCACGACGGCACAGTTGCTGATGCGGTTCTGGGACCCGGAGAGCGGGACCGTCACCTTGGACGGGACCGATCTGCGGGACTACCGGTTGGATCAGGTGCGGGACCGGACGGCGCTGGTCGCGCAGGAAACCTATCTGTTCAACGACACGCTCGAGGCCAATATCCGGATTGCCAAGCCAGATGCGACGCAGGGCGAGATCCTCGCCGCCGTTGAGAATGCCGCATTGGGCGATCTGCTGGCGCAACTGCCCGAAGGGTTGGCGACCGGGGTTGGCGAACGCGGCTCTCGCCTGTCGGGCGGGCAACGACAGCGGGTGGCGATCGCCCGGGCCTTCCTGAAGGATGCCCCGGTGCTGATCTTGGATGAGGCGACCAGCCATCTGGATGCGGTCAACGAACAGCTGGTGCGCAAGGCGCTGGTGCGGCTGCAGAAAGGCCGGACCACCTTCGTCATCGCCCACCGGCTATCGACAGTGCGGGAAGCGGACCGGATTGTCGTGTTGGACGGCGGCCGGGTGGTGGAAATTGGAACCCACGATGCGCTGCTGGCCAAGGGCGGACTCTATGCTCGACTGGTGGGCCGGCAGATGGCCGGCGCCCGGGCGAGTGCGGCGGAATAGGTGCGGGTGGCGCGGGAACCGGGATCGACAAGGTGCGGATGACGTCGGATGATCGGCGGACAGGGCTCTCATCAAAGAAGGACCATCCAATGAACGATCTGACGGGGAAGGTGGCGCTGATTTCCGGTGCGGCACGGGGTATCGGCGGGCAGGCGGCCCGGCGTATGGCGGAAGCTGGGGCATCGGTCGTGATCGGGGATGTCCGCGATGAGCTGGGCGCGGCGACGGCGGCTGAGATCGCCAAGGCCGGTGGCCGGTGCAGCTTCGTACATCTCGATGTCAGCACCGAGGACAGCTGGCAGGCAGCGATCGACCATGCGGTCTCGACCTATGGCAAGCTTGATATCCTGGTGAACAACGCGGGGGTTTTCTTCGGAAAGTCGATCGAGGAAATCGAGTTCGAAGAGTGGGAGCGCCTGGTCTCGGTCAATCTGACCGGCGTCTTCCTCGGCACCCGGCTGGCGGCGCCCGCCCTCCGGGAGTCCGGTGCGAAAAGTTCGAAGGGGAGTGTGATCGTCAATCTGTCCTCGATCGCAGGTCTGGTCGGCTCTCAGCTCGATCCGCTCTACTCCATGACCAAGGGTGGGGTGACCACGTTTACGAAATCGACAGCGCTGTATTTCGGCCGGCGGGGCGATCCGATCCGGGTGAATTCGGTGCATCCGGGTGTGATCGACACCGATATGGGCGCGCAAACCTTCCAGGCGCGAGCGAACCAGACCCGGAGCAATGATTTCGAGGCCGCCAAGGCTGTCGGTGCTGCCAGCCATGCGCTCGGCCGGCTTGGGACCGCCGACGAGATCGCACTGGGTGTCGTGTTCCTGGCGTCCGACGATGCGTCCTTCATGACCGGTTCCAGTCTGGTGATCGACGGCGGTCTGACGGCGGCTTGATGAGCGGACAGGGGTCTTCACAATTCGATGTCATCATTCTCGGGGCCGGAGCGGCCGGGCTGATGTGCGCGATGAGCGCCGGTGCGCGCGGTCGTCGGGTGCTGTTGCTCGACCATGCGGATCAGCCGGGCAAGAAGATCCTGATCTCGGGCGGCGGACGCTGTAACTTCACCAATCTCAGTTGCACGGCGGAACGGTTTCTGTCCGGCAATCGGCATTTCGCGAAATCGGCGCTGGCCCGCTACACCCAGCACGATTTCATCGCGCTGATCGACAAGCACGGGATTGCCTGGCACGAGAAGACCCTGGGCCAGCTGTTCTGCGACGGTTCCGCCCGTCAGGTGGTGGAGATGCTGGTCGCAGAATGTGAAGCGGTCGGCGTCGATCTGCGCTGCTCCCACCGGGTCACCGGAATCGAGAAATCCGACTGCTTCAGGGTGGCGACGGACCACGGTGTGTGCGAGGCAGAGAGCCTGGTGCTGGCCACCGGCGGGCCGTCGATCCCCAAAATGGGCGCGACCGCGTTCTCCCACGAGGTGGCAAAACGCTTCGGACTGCCGCTGAAGAACGTCCGACCCGCGCTGGTGCCGTTCACGTTGAGCGCCGAAGATCTGGCTCTGATGCAGCCGTTGAGCGGGGTGTCGCTGAACTGCGTCGCCTCGATCGGTAAGACCGCTTTTCGGGAAGCCATGCTGCTGACCCATCGGGGGATGTCCGGCCCGGCAATTCTGCAGATCTCCTCGTATTGGCGGGAGGGGCAGGAGGTGGTGTTGGATCTTTTGCCGGACACAGATGCGACCTTTTCGCTTTTGTCCGCCAAACGCGACCGCGCCAAGGCGGAGCCGAAGACGGTTCTGGCGGGATTGCTGCCGTCCCGGCTGGCGACGGCGGTGGCCGAGGCCTATGCGCCCAAGCGTCCGATGGCCGATTTACCGGACAAATTGCTGCGCGACCTTGGCGAGCGTCTCAACCGCTGGCGGCTGACACCGTCCGGAACCGAAGGTTATGCCAAGGCGGAGGTCACCCTGGGCGGGGTCGATACCGCTGCCCTGTCTTCGCAGACCCTAGAGGCGAAATCGGTGCCCGGCCTGTTCGTGATCGGCGAGGCGGTCGACGTGACCGGATGGCTCGGCGGCTATAATTTCCAGTGGGCCTGGTCCAGCGGATGGGTCGCCGGACAGGTGGCCTAAAGCACGTCCAGAAATTCCGACAGCGCGTGCCGGTGATTGCCGTGTTTGCCGGTGCGCGGTTCGGCCGCGAACAGGGCGGAGAGAATGGCCTCCTCGGTCGCCTCGATGACCGCGCGGAACAACGGGTCGATCTTGTCCTCGTGCAGCACGCTCCGGCTCAGCACCGCAGATTTCGGGGCGGTGTGCGGAACGGTCTCGGCGGTCGAGACGGCAAGCGCGATATCCCCGCTGCCGGATCCGAAATGTGAGCCGACCCGCGCGATCCCGGCACCGGCCCGCACAGCCACCCGCCTCAGCTGTCGAGCGTCCAGCGGCGCATCGGTCGCGATCAGCACGATGATCGAACCCGTCTCGGCCGCCTTCTGCGCCTTGATACGCGCGGCGATCTCAGGGCCGACCGGGCGTCCGTCGATCCGCAGGTCCGACAATCGTCCCATATTGCAGAGCGTCAGCACACCGAGCGTCCGGTCCACCCCCGCGATCCGAACGATCCGCGAGGCCGTTCCGATCCCGCCGGCCAGACCATGGCAACTCATCCCCGTGCCGGCGCCGCGATTGCCGATCTGGAACCTCGGCTGCGCCGCGTCCAGCGCCTGTCGGACATGATGCTCGGTGACGTGAATGCCTCGGATATCATTGAGCCAGCCGCCGTCATTGCATTCCATCACGACCGGATTGACGGTCCCGGTCGTCTCCCCGATCTCCGGGGTGCGATCCAGCATATGACGGACAAGGGCGGTCGCCGCCGTCCCGACCGAGAGGGTGTTGGTCAGAATGACCGGGGTCTCCAGCGTCCCGAGCTCGGCGATCTGGGGAAACCCGATGCTTTTTCCGAACCCGTTCAGAACCTCGATCCCCGCCGCCAGTTTGTCCCGGAAGGGATGGCCCGGATGCAGGTGAATGGCGGTGCAGCCGGTCTGGATTGGCCCGTCCGACAAGGTGACGTGGCCGACCCGAATACCGGGCACGTCGGTCAGCGCGTTCGTGGCGCCGACCGGCAGGCTGCCGATGGTGATGCCATGTTGGCGAGGGCCGTTCCGGGAGGGATCTGACATATGGGTGGTGCCGAGCTTGCGATGTTTGACCCGTGATGTGCCCGCTCCGATATTCTGTCAAGGGACCCTCGACAAAGCGGAAAAATTGTGATGGCTCACCAAGTTAGATAAAAAATAAAAGAACATAGTTCGAAATAATGCCTGCTGAAATACTAAAATACCACAAGGATTAGCTAAAATTCGAAAAACATGACCATATATAAAATGGAAAGAAGGCAAGCGGTCTTCTGAGTTATTATTTTGGAGATATCGATATGACTATACCGGTTTGGATTAAACCAGCGGTGTTTGGCGCAGTTGTCGGCGCGATCATCCTTGCTATCGTCGGCTTCAGTTGGGGCGGATGGCTGACCGCTGGGAAGGCAGAGGTGGCTTCGATCAACAATGCACAGATGGAAGTCGCGGCCGTTCTGGTGCCGATCTGCGTGATGCAGGCGAATGCGGATCCGATGAGCGCTCCAAAGATCCAGAAGCTCAAGGACGCGTCATCCTACAAGCGCGCCGAGATGGTTATGGATGCCGGCTGGGCGACCATGCCGGGGGCAGATAGTGCAGATCGCCGGATCGCAGCCGATTGTGCGACCAAACTGACCAGCTGATTGCTGACTAACTTGCCATAGTGACGAAAAAGACCGTGTCGGAGGCGATGTTCGCTGCCGACACGGTCTTTATTTTGGTCGAATTTTAGTCCATTGCGGCTTGCCGGAACCGCGTCGCGTCAGTGACCGGACATCGAAACCGGCGAGCCCTGACGCCATGCCGAGGTGCCCTTGC
>CALAHL010000234.1 GCA_937891725.1 uncultured Rhodospirillaceae bacterium
GGGTGAGGATGCGGTCTATGTCTCGCGCATCCGCAAGGACCCGACCGTCAAGAACGGTCTGGTGTTCTGGTGCGTGTCCGACAACCTGCGCAAGGGCGCCGCTCTCAACGCCGTGCAGATCGCCGAAACCCTTATCGAGCGGTTCCTGAAGAAGGCGGCCTGATCGGGTCTCGCTTTCGGCGGCATCGCGCTTTCGAACGACTGACATGCCCGGCCCCTGGCTTGCGCTTGGGGCTGGGCTCGGGTCTCATTCCGCTCCGTTGCAAGATTGGAGTGCGCCTCGATGACCGACCTGCCCCCGCTGTTTCACCCGCTCAAGATCCGGGATCTGGAGTTTCCCAGCCGGATCGTGATCTCGCCGATGGACACCTATACGGCGGACGAGGGGGTGCCGAACGACTGGCATTTCGCGCACTACTCGAAGTTCGCGATGGGCCGTCCGGGGGCGGTGATCGTCGAGGCCACCGGCGTCTCGCGCCAGGGCCGGATCACCAACGGCTGCATGGGGATCTACGCGCCGGAGCACATCGAAGGCTTCCGCCGGATCACCGATTTCATGAAATACAACGGCGTGCCCTGCGGCCTGCAGATCGGCCATGGCGGCCGGAAATCCTCGACCCAGCGGCCGTGGGATGGCAGCGGGCCTTTGACCCAGGCCAATATCGATGCGGGCGAAGAGGCCTGGGAGCCGTGGGGCCCCAGCGCCGTGCCGCTGAGCGACGGTTGGGCGATTCCGAAGGCGATGGGCCAGGCCGAGATCGATCTGGTGCGGGGGGAGTTCGCGCAGGCGGCGGTCAACGCGGTCGCGGCCGGGTTCGATTTCGTCGAGATCCACATGGCACACGGCTATCTGCTGCAAAGCTTCGTCTCGCCGATCTCGAACCAGCGCAACGATTCCTATGGCGGTGATCTGCAGGGGCGGATGCGGTTTCCGCTCGAGGTCGCGGAGGTGGTCCGTGCTGCGATCCCGGACGGCATGCCCCTGTTCGCGCGGATCAGCTGCGAGGACGGCATGGAGGGCGGCTGGACCCTGGACGACAGCGTGGTGTTCGCGGCCGAACTGAAGGCGCGCGGGATCGACGTGGTCGATTGCTCGTCCGGCGGCAACTCGCCGAAAGGCGCCACCAACGCCAATCTGAAGCGTGGCCCCGGCTATCAGGTGCCCTATGCCGAGCGGCTGCGGGCGGAAGTCGGGGTCAAGACCCAGGCGGTCGGCCTGATCCGGGAGCCCGAGTTCGCCAACCGGGTGATCGCCGACGGCCGCGCCGATCTGGTCGCGATCGGCCGGCAGGCCCTGGTCGATCCGTTCTGGCCGCTCCATGCCGTCCAGCATTTCGACATCGACCCGGACTTCACACGCTGGCCGCACCAGTACACCTGGTGGCTGGAGAAATGGGACAAGGGCATCAAGGCGAGCCAGCGGGAGGCGGCGGAGTAAGGCCTCTAGTAAACTTCGGGCTCCGGTCCGGTCGAGGCTGGCAGTTTGGTTGCCGTGCAGTTGATCGGAAGCACCAGGGTCGCGACGGTGCCGCGCCCGGGCTGGCTCTCAAGCGAGAGGCTTCCACCGTGCAGTTTGGTCAATTCCAAGGCGATCGGCAGCCCGAGGCCGGTTCCGCGAACCCACTCGTTGAGCGGGGCACGGGGTTTCGGGTTCTGCCCGAAGACCTGAAATGCGATATCGATTTCGCTCTCGGACATGCCGGAGCCTGAGTCGCTGACCGAGAATGTGATGTGTTCGTCGTCCAGCAAATGGACGGCGATCTCGACGCGGCTGCCGCGCGTCGAGAACTTGAGCGCGTTCGAGAGAATGTTGAGAACGACCTGTTTGATCTTCGTGCCGTCGACGACGATCTCCGCCGGCAGGCCTGGACCGACGGTCCGTAAGAGCGCTATTCCGGCGCGTTCCGCGACGTTCGACAACAGTCGAATACAATCGTCGATCAGCCCTATCGGGTTCGTGCTCTGAAGATCGAGATCGAACTTCTTCGCCTCCATTTTGGCGATATCCAGAACATCGTTCACGATGGTCGCCAGATGACGGCCGCTCCGATTGATGTCGTCGGCATAGGACTTGTACCTCGGGATCAGCGGGCCGAACATTTCATCGCGCAGGATGTCCGAGAAGCCGATGATCGCATTCAGCGGTGTCCTGAATTCGTGGCTCATATTGGACACGAAATCGGTCTTCGCTTTGCTGGTCTCTTCCGCGCGCCGACGCTCGGTCCCGGCATCATCGAGCGCCATCTGGGTGGCCTCGACCTGCCTGACCAGATCCACTTCGGTTTGGCGAAGGCTTTCGAGAGTTCGTGACAGAATCCGAAGCGGCACGAGCCGAAAAAACGCGTAGGTCGCTGTGCCTAGAAGTGTGC
>CALAHL010000235.1 GCA_937891725.1 uncultured Rhodospirillaceae bacterium
GAGCACATTGCCGCCGCCGGCGTCGAGGAACACGTGCATATAGGGGTCGGGCTCGTGGGTGGCACCTCCGCCGATATCGGGCTCGCCGTCGACGGCGTGTTCGCCGAGGCAACGGCGCGGGACACCTGGATCGGCGGATACCCGGTGCTGGCACCCATGATGGACATCCACACGATCGGCGCGGGTGGTGGGTCGATTGCAACGGTCGACGCGGGAGGCGCCTTCCGGGTCGGTCCGCGCAGTGCCGGCGCCCGACCGGGGCCGGCCGCCTACGGTCATGGCGGCGATAAGCCGACGGTGACCGACGCGCATGTGGTGCTGGGGCGGCTTGATGCCGACAACTTTCTGGGTGGGGCCATGTCACTCGACGGTCCCGCCTCCCGGCGCGTGATCGAAGGGCTGGCCGCCGATCTGAACCTCGGCGTCGAAGAGACGGCCGCCGGTGTCCTGACCATCATCAACGCCAACATGGCAAACGCCATCCGCTCCCGCACCGTGCAGAAAGGCCATGACCCGCGCGACTTCGCGCTGGTGGCGTTCGGTGGGGCGGGGCCCCTGCACGCCGCCGACGTCGCCGATCTGCTGGATATCCCAACCGTACTGATCCCGGCCTATCCCGGCATCACCTCGGCGGTGGGCCTGCTGACCACCGATCTGAAATACGATGCGATCCGTACCGAATTCCAGGTCAGTGGGGCGCTGGACCTCACCCGGCTGAACACCGACTTCGCCGCGATGGAAACGCAACTCAGCGCGCAACTGGCCGCCGACAAGGTCGACCCGTCGCAGGTCCGGTTCCGCCGCGCCGGTGATCTCCGCTATGTCGGACAAGGTTACGAACTGCGAATCGGATTCCCCGAGACCGACCTGAACGAGACTGCGATCACACAGGTCCTGGCCGATTTCGCCGCCGCCCACGAAGCCGAATACGGCCACGCCTTCCCGGACAGCGCGGTTGAGATCGTCAACATCCGGGTCACGGCCATCGGCTCCGTGCCCAAGATCGACCCGCCGTCGTTCGAAGGTGGCACATCCGTCGAGGACGCAACCCTCCGGCTCGGCAGCACCTGGTTCCGCACCGAAGCCGGCGTGCATCCGGTCGAAACGCCGTTCCTGGATCGCGGCAAGCTGCCGATCGATGTTCCGATCCAGGGACCGGCGGTGATCCTGCAGACCGACACCACCACCGTGGTCCCGCCGAACTGGCACCTGAAGGCGGATGCCGCCGGGAACCTGATCCTCGCACGGGGAGAGCCGTCATGACCGGCGACCAAAAGACTGTCGATCCCGTCACCATCGCGGTGATCCAGGGTGCGCTTGAGAACATCGCAGTCGAGATGGGGTACCGGCTGATGCGTATGTCCTATTCCTCGATCATCCGCGAGTCGGAGGATTTCGGCGCGGGGCTGGTCGATGCATCCGGTCGGGGCTTGGCCGAATCCGCCCAATCGACGCCGCTGCAATCGGGTCCGATCCCAGGTTATATCAAGGGCATCAACCGGATCATGGCCGCGCGTGGCGAGGTGGTGCGGCCCGGTGACGTGATCATGCACAACGACGCCTACTCCGGCGCCAGCCACGGTCCCGACGTCGCCTTCATGGTCCCGATCTTCCACGGAGACCGCCTGATCGCCTGGGCCGGGACCACCGCCCACCATCTCGACATCGGCTCCCTGACTCCGGGCAGCTGCGGGATCGTGGACGCAATGGACGCCTATGCGGAAGGTCTGCAGTTCAAGGCGATCAAAGTCTATGAGGAAGGCCGCAAGGTTCCGCAGGTCTGGCAGATTCTGCGCGACAATATCCGGGTCTCGGATCTGGTGGTTGGCGACATGGAGGCGCAGATCGCCGCCGCCCGGATCGGTGCAAAGCGCTTCGAGGAATTGATGGCGCGCTACGGCGTCGAGACCCTGGAGGCTGCCTGCGAAGGGGCGATGGACCATGCCGAACGCCTGATGCGCAACGCGATCGCCAAATTGCCGGATGGCGACTACACCGCCACCACCTATATCGACGGGTTCCTCGACTCGCCCGACCCGAAGAAAAAGGCGCTGCCGCTGGTGGTCACCCTGCGGGTCCGGGGCGAGGAGATCGAAGTTGATCTGACCGGCACCGCCGATCAGGTCGACGACGCACCGATCAACATGCCATTGGTCGGTACCGCCGATATCGCGATCTGGCTGACCATCCGCTCGGTTCTGCTGGACACGGCGATCCACGGCCATATCCCGGTGAACGAGGGTCTGACCCGACCGATCAAGCTGACGGTGCCGAAAGGCTGTCTCGCCAACCCGATTTTCCCGGCCCCCACCATCGCCAGGTTCTGCCCCGGCAATCAGCTGGCCGACACGGTGATGAAGGCGTTGGCGCAAGCCGCGCCCCATAATGTCTCGGCCGGGATCGGGAATCTGAAGGTGATCGCATTCTCCGGGCTGAACGCCGGACAGCACTGGGTACACATGGAGATCTTCGAGGGCAGCTATGGCGGCCGTCCGGGGATGGACGGGATGGACGCGGTCGACACGCTATACGCCAACACCCGTAACAACCCGATTGAGGACATCGAGACCCACCTGCCCCTGCGCGTGTCCCGCTACGAGTTGCGGGAGGACGTTGTCGGCGCCGGCAAGTGGCGCGGCGGTCTCGGCTCGGTCCGGGAGTTCGAGTATCTCGCCGATGGCGGCGCGTCCGTTGAAGGCGAAGGCCATGGGTTTGCACCCTGGGGCTTTGACGGCGGTGCCGAGGGCAAGCCTGCCGAATTGCGTCTTGTGCCGCCGTCAGGGGGCAATCCCCGAGAGCTGCCCTCCAAAGTCCCGCATATGCGGATCAAAGCCGGGGACATCTTCCGCTGTGTGGGGCCGGCGGGCGGCGGTTACGGCAATCCGCTGGAACGGGATCCGCAAGCGGTTCTGGACGATGTGCTGGATGGGTTGATCAGCACTGAGACCGCAAAGGCCGCGTTCGGGGTGATCGTGAACGTCGACGGGACCGTCGACATGGGGGCTACGGCGGAACTGCGGAAAGCCGGCTGACACGACCCTCATACAACGTGAAAACGGCCGCTCCAATGAAGGGGCGGCCGTTTCCTTGAGATGATTAGGTCGTGGACCTAGAACTGGTGCGGTCAGGCGGCCACCAGAGGCTGCTCCGATGCCGTCATAATCCGCACGGTCTTCACGAACCGCATCTCGAGATCAAAAGACACTGGATCACCTCCTTTCGGTTGTTGTCGTCGACAGACAAAGTGTGGGTGAGTCGGTGTCGGTCGACAAGTCCCAGCACTCGAAAAAATTGCGATACCAGAGGCGGATATCAGGCCCGCGCCCCTTCCTGAACGATGGTGAAGCGGGCATTGCAGATCGAGCGGGTCTCGACGGCGAGATCCTCCCAGGCCCGTTTTGCCGCGTCGGGGCAGGTGAACGGGCCGACCACCTTTTCGGTGCCGTCCAAAACCCGCTCAAAGGCCGTGCTCTCGAACTCACCACCGATCACCCAGAATCTGCTCTTCGCCATGATCTATCCTCCTCTAGCTCGGGATTTTCGCTTGGGTCTGCTATTCGGCAGCCGTCTGAAGGTGCGGCTTGGCCGTCTTGAACTGCGCTTCCTCAGTTGACCCCGACAGCGCCGTGGTCGAGGACGCGCCACCCTTGATCGCGACCGACACGGCGTCGAAGTATCCGGTGCCCACTTCGCGCTGGTGCCGGGTCGCGGTGTAGCCGTCCGCCTCGCTTGCGAACTCGGCGTTCTGCAGCTCGGAATAGGCTGCCATGCCCCGGTCCTTGTAGCCGCGCGCCAGCTCGAACATGCCGTGGTTCAGGCTGTGGAAACCGGCGAGCGTGACGAACTGGAACTTGTAGCCCATGGCGCCGATCTCGCGCTGGAAACGGGCGATGTCGTCCTTGTCCAGATTGGCCGCCCAGTTGAACGAGGGCGAACAGTTGTAGGCCAACATCTGATCCGGGAAGTCCCGCCGGATCGCTTCCGCGAAGGTGCGGGCCTGCTCCAGATTCGGGGTCGAGGTCTCCATCCACAGCAGATCCGAATACGGCGCGAAGGCGAGCCCGCGAGCGACGCAGCGCTCGAACTCGGTGCCGTCCTTCAGTCGATGGAAGCCCTCGGCGGTGCGCTCGCCGGTCAGGAACGGATGATCCCGCGGATCCACGTCGGAGGTGATCAGCTTGGCACTTTCCGCATCGGTCCGGCAGATCACCAGGGTCGGGGTGCCCATCACGTCGGCCGCCATTCGGGCCGCGTTCAGGTTCGCGATATGCTGCTGCATCGGGACCAGCACCTTGCCGCCCATGTGGCCGCACTTTTTCTCGGACGCCAGCTGGTCTTCGAAATGAACGCCGGCGGCCCCCGCCTCGATGAAGGCTTTGGTCAGTTCGAACGCGTTCAGGACGCCGCCGAACCCGGCCTCGCAATCGGCGACGATCGGCGCGAACCAATCCTCGACCGTCTTCTTGCCTTCCATATGCTCGATCTGGTCGGCGCGGGTCAGGGTGTTGTTGATCCGGCGCACCAGCTCCGGGCCGCTATTGGCCGGATACAGGCTCTGATCCGGATACATCGCGCCCGCCCCATTGGCGTCGGCCGCGACCTGCCAGCCCGAGAGATAGATCGCCTTCAATCCGGCGCGCACCTGCTGCATGGCCTGATTGCCGGTCATCGCCCCCAGCGTGTTCACGAACGGCTCCTCATGGAGCAAGTTCCACAACCGCTCGGCCCCCCGCTTCGCCAGGGTATGCTCGACCCGAAGACTGCCGCTCAACCGTTCGACATCCTGAAGGGTGTAGTCACGGGCCACGTTCTTGAAGCGATCGGGGCGTGCCTCTGTACGGGTCTCGAAGCTGTTCGTCATCTGCTGGGTCCTCATCCTG
>CALAHL010000236.1 GCA_937891725.1 uncultured Rhodospirillaceae bacterium
TGTTTCTCGACAAGGCCGAGGCGCTCGGCGCCCGGTTCCGCGAGGATTTTCCGCCCGACTGTGTGCCGATCGTGGACGGCGACATCGTGCGGCCCCTGGCGGGTTACACATCGGATCTCGCGTAGCCGGTCAGTCTTCCGAGATTTCCCCGATCAGCGCATCCAGCCGGCTGTCATCCAGATGTCGGATGCGTTTGCCGAGCAGGTTGGCGAACTCGGTCGCCTTCGGGCTGAGACCGGAGGTGTCGAGGACGACCTTGGGGCGGGAGATTTCGGCCAGCCGCTTCAGCTCCTCCGCCTCATCCCAGTCGAGGCCGAAAAACGCCGTCACCAGCTCGAGAAATCCCGAGGTCGGCACGCCGCGTTTGCCGTGCTCCAGCGCCGAGAGATAGGCCGTCGAGATCTGCAGCGCCGCCGCCATCTGCGCCAGCGTCAATCCCCGCACCGACCGCAGGACCCGAATCCGGGCGCCGAGCGGGGTCATGACAGATCCCGCCGTCGGCGCAGCAGCACGTACCAGGCCCCGGCACCGCCGTCCTTGGGCTGGGCGACGGAGAACGCCAGCACCCGACCGGCATTCGCACCGTCCCGCAACCAGCCGGGCAGCAGCCGCCGGATCACGCCGATCTCACGGCCCTCCCCGAACGGCTCCCGGGGCTTCTGCCAATCCGGACGCCCCTTGCCGGTGATCACCAGCACGCAGCGATGGCCCATCGCCTCCGAGCGGGCGAGGAACCCGTTCAACACATCCTGGGCCTGATCCCGGCCCATCCCGTGCAGATCCATCCGGCCTTCAATCGGCACCTGGCCGCGCTTGAGCCGCACCTGCAGGCGACGATCGACCCCCGGCGCAAGACCATGGGCATGCTCGCCCAGCGCCGCCGGTTCGATCCGGGGTTTCGGGGCAGGCGGCGGCGGGGCAGGCGGTTGCGGTTGCTTTTTCTTGCCGGTCTTGATGCCGGTGGCGCCGCGTTTCGGCTCCGGTTTTGGGGCGGGCGGCTCGACCAGCTCTTCGAGGGCCGGGATCACCCGGCGTTTGCGGGGGCGTTTCTCGTCCGGGCGCCTGGCATCGGCCAGCACCCGGTTGAACAGCTCCAGTTCCTCGGGCGTCGGCCGCCGGCGTGACATCTCCGGCCGCCCCCCGCGCTCAGTCTCGGACCAGAATGACGTGGAGGCGGCGTGGGCCGTGTGCGCCCATCTGAATCTTCTGCTCGATGTCGCCGGTGCGCGACGGCCCGGTGATCAGGTTGACCGTGCGGGGCATCACCTCGTCGCCATCCGCCGCCCGTGCGGTGCGCAGCCGGGCCCAGGCATCCTCCAGCGGGCCGACGATCTGGCTTTCCTTGACGATCACCACATGGTTTTCGGGCAGGAAGTTCAGGCTGGTCGGCAGGCTCGCGTCCGATTGCAACATCAGGGTGCCGGTCTCGGCGACACCAGCGAAGATCGGCGTGATGCTGGTCTCGTCGGTCCCGTCGCTCATCCCGGTCTTGACCTCGAGGGTCGGGGTCGCCGACCAGTCGAGATCACCGGCGAGGGCGGGGGACTGGATCACCCGGGCCGCCAGATTCTCCCGTCCCAGCCACTCCGAAAGGGCATTGGGGACCTCGTCCATCGCGGACACTTCGGACACCGAACAGGCGGCCGCCAGAAGCTTGTCCTTGAACAGAGCCACCTGTCCGTCATGGTCCAGATCGGTGCGGTCCGGGACCAGGTTGCGGGTCGGCCGGGCCAGCTTCTCGTGCAGCTTGGCGGCGTCCTCGCCCGCCAGCGCCTCGCGACCGAGCGCTGTGCGGATCGAGCCGAGGATCTGATCGCGCGCGGAGCTCATGCCGCCCTCTTCTTCTCAGCGTAGAGCTGGTGAAAGGTCTTGCC
>CALAHL010000237.1 GCA_937891725.1 uncultured Rhodospirillaceae bacterium
TCCCAGGTCTGGCGCGGGCCATGCCGCGCCCCGGCGTCTGGATGCTGTGGGTCAAGCGGGTCCTGGCGCTGGCGCTGGGGCTCACGGCACTCTGGCTGGTCAGCGTTATCGCGGCACAGGCGGGCATGGTGGTGGCCGGATCGGTGGCGGCGGCTCTGGCGGTGCTCCTGCTGGTGCTGACGTTTGGCGCCCGGCGACTCGGTCGGGCGGTGACGCTGGGCACCGCGGCTCTGGCGCTGGCGGCCGCGGTGATGATCGCCGGCTTTGCCGACCGGATCGGTCCCGGCCAACCGGCGACGGCGGACGGATCACCTACGGGTATCCCCTGGGTCGCCTTCGACCGGGCGGCCTTGCCGGCTCTGGTCGCGGACGGACAGGTGATTCTGGTCGATGTGACCGCCGATTGGTGCATCACCTGTAAGGTGAACAAGCGTCTGGTCCTGGATGTGGATCCGGTGGCGGGCCTGTTGTCGAGCCCGGCTGTGGTGCCGGTGCGGGCCGACTGGACCAATCCGGACCCGGTGATCAGCGACTATCTGGCGAGTTTCGGGCGCTACGGTATCCCGTTCAACGTGGTCTATGGGCCCGGCGCGCCGGACGGGGTGCCGTTGCCGGAACTGCTGACCCAGCAGGCCGTACTCGCGGCGATCGATCTGGCGCGGGGTGGGGCGATATCGGGTACCGGCGCACAGGCGGCGTCCACACGCTTGGATTAAGGGCCTCTTCGGCTTATGTAAGAGCCAGTCAGGATCGCCCGCTCGGGCCCTTTCCGACCAAGACCATTCAAATTGTTCAGGAGGAACACCATGGCGATCAAAGTTGGCGATAAGATTCCGGAAGGCGCTCTGCGCACCAAAACCGCCGACGGCATTCAGGAAGTGAAGACCGCGGACATCTTCGGCGGTAAGAAAGTCGTCGTGTTCGCGCTGCCCGGCGCCTTCACCCCGACCTGTTCCGCCAAGCACCTGCCGGGCTATGTCGCGCAGGCCGCCGCCCTCAAGGGCAAGGGCGTCGATGCGGTCGCCTGTGTCTCGGTCAACGATGCCTTTGTGATGGACGCCTGGGGCAAGGACCAGAAGGTCGGCGACAGCGTGATGATGATGGCCGACGGCAATGCCGATTTCACCAAGGCGCTCGGCCTTGAGATGGACGGCAGCGGCTACGGCATGGGCACCCGGTCCAAGCGGTACGCCATGGTGGTCGAGGACGGCACCGTGACCAACCTGTTCGTCGAGGAGCCCGGCCAGTACGAGGTCTCCGCCGCCGAATACGTGCTCGGCAAGCTGTAGACCCGAATACGATATCAAAACGAAACCCCCGTCGGTCGGCTGATCGGCGGGGGTTGTTTGTTTCAGCCTGGCGAGAAGCATCGGCGCGTCGGCCGGTCCGGCCCTATGCCTTCAGATCTTCCCGCACCCAGGCCTCGAACACATCGAACAGGCGCTCTTCCAGCTGCGGGCCGGCCATCGGGCGCATGATCGCCAGGGCGTCCTTCGACGTCATGGGCTCTTTGTAGTCGCGGCGGTCGGTGAGGGCCGAGTAGATGTCCACGATCGCGCAGCTGCGCCCGATCTCGTGAATCTGGGTCTTCAGCAGGCCATCCGGATAGCCGGAGCCGTCCAGTTTCTCATGATGCTGCCCCGCCGCGATTGCGATCTCCGGCTGGGAGTCATACAGCTCCCGCAACAGGTCCTCACCAAGCGGCGCATGGGTCTTCATCGTTTCGAATTCGTTGAAGGTCAGCCGCGACGGTTTCGCCAGGATGTCGATCGGAACCATCAGCTTGCCGACATCGTGCAGCAGTCCCGCCTCCGCCAACAGAATGCGGTCGGTCTCCGCCAGACCGATGGCTTCCCCCAAGGCCGCCATCAAGGTCGCGACCTTCAGGCTGTGCGCGAAAGTGTAGCTGTGGTGGGACTTGATCGCCCGAAGCAGATCCTGGGACATCTGAAGCCCGGAGGCCCGGGCGATCAGGCGCGCGGTCTCGCGGAACATGTATCGCGCGGCTACCGGGTCATCCGCAGAACCGCGCCTGGAGATCTGCTCGAGAACCGAAAAGGCCTTCTTGGCCTGAATTGCGGCCGCCGAAACCGCTTCGTGTTCGAACGCCCAGGACTGCTCATCCCGCTTGGCGCAGGCCTGCCAGAACGCGGCAAGCATGGCGGCGGTCGAGCGGTCCGAGGCCACAATCTGATTGGCCTGGGTCCGGTTGCCGGCTGGTGCGTCGAACGCCTGGCTGTCCAGGACATCCGGCTCGACGATCTCCAGGACCGCGATCCCGTCACCATCGGGCCGGGACCGGAGCGTCCGCAGAACCTCCTGCGAGAAGGTCCGGTAGGGGGTTCCGTCCACCACCGCCGCCGAAACCGGCTGTTCGGCGAGATTGTCCGCCTTGCCGCTTTCCGACAGCGGAACAATCTCGAACGTCCGCCCGAGGACCATGCTCAGGCCCGCGAATTTGTGCGGATGAATGCTAAAGAGTTCGCCCTGAAAAACTCTGTGATCGAGGCAATCTGGGGATTCCCAAGGGTTTTGTAGTATTGGAAAATGCCGGGAATGACGTTGTGACCCTCCATTTTCTGGTGTTTTCCGATGCGACCGTCCCGTCTGTCTTCCGGCAAGTCCGATCTGTTCCGCGAGCGGCTGGACAGCATCATCAACCTGGATCACGGCCTGGTCCGTCTGGGTGCGCTTATCCCTTGGGACCGGTTTGATCGGGCGTTCGGCGGGTTCTTCCGGCCGGTGGGGCGGGCGGCAAAGCCGACGCGGCTGATGGTCGGGCTGCATTACCTCAAGCACATCCACGATCTGTCGGATGAGGACATGGTCGAGCGTTGGGTCGAGAACCCGTACTGGCAGCATTTCTGCGGCTTCGAGTTCTTCCAGCATGAACCGCCGATCGATCCCAGCACGATGACCCGCTGGCGCAAGCGGATCGGCCCCGAAGGCATGGAACAGGTGCTGAGGGCGACGATCGAGGCTGCGGTGGACACGGGCACTGTGAAGCCCTCCTCTCTGGAACGGGTCAGCGTGGACACCACGGTGCAGCCCAAGGCGATCGCCCATCCGACGGACAGCAGGCTTTATCTGCGGGCCTTGCAGACCCTGGTCCGGCAGGCCATACGGCACGGCATCGTGCTGCGCCAGAGCTACACCCGACTATCCAAGCGTGCCGCCATCAAGGCCGGTCGCTACGCCCATGCCCGTCAGTTCCGCCGGATGCGGCGAGAGCTGAAGCGGCTGCGGACCTTTCTCGGCCGGGTGTATCGCGATGTGAGCCGGAAGATTGCCGGAGTCACCGCACTTGAGGCGCGGTTCGCCCGGCTTCTCGGCCTGGTCGAACGGCTGCT
>CALAHL010000238.1 GCA_937891725.1 uncultured Rhodospirillaceae bacterium
GCTCGACGGTCTGCAGGTTAAGGTCGTGACCGTCACAGATGGCGGTTTGGCGTCCGCGGCTACGGGTGCGGGACATGCCGGGACCCGGCTGATGTCGTCCGTCCGGCAGGCTTTGGCGGATGTTCCGACGGGTCGACTGGCGGGGGTGATCGCGATCACGGACGGTCAGGTTCACGATCTGGAGGCTGTGACCGATCCACTGAGCGCGCCGTTTCACGTTTTGCTGACTGGAACCGAAGGGGAGCGAGATCGCCGATTGCGGACCGAGCGCGCACCGGCCTTCGGGATGGTCGGAAAAACCGTCACGGCGACGGTCGAGGTGATTGACCCGGCGGTAGCTCCCGGCACGCCGGTCACCATGGAGGTGCGCGTTGATGGTGGAGAGCCGATCCCCTATCGGGTTCCGGCCAACCGTCTCGCCGATCTGGAACTCCCGATCGATCACGGCGGCCAGACGATTCTGGAGTTGTCGGTCGAGCCCGGGACTGAGGAGCTGACGCTGCAGAACAACCGCGCGGTCGTCGCGGTCAACGGAGTGCGGGATCGTCTCAGGGTGCTGCTGGTGTCTGGGTCGCCCCATGCGGGCGAGCGGACCTGGCGCGATATCCTCAAGTCGGATCCGTCCGTCGACCTCGTCCACTTCACGATTCTGCGTCCGCCGGAAAAACAGGACGGCACGCCGATCCGGGAACTGTCTTTGATTGCGTTTCCGGTGCGGGAACTGTTCGAGCTCAAGCTGGATGAGTTCGATCTGATCATTTTCGACCAGTATCGACGGCGCGGCGTGTTGCCTCGTCTCTATCTGCGGAACATCGCCGAGTTCGTTGAGCAAGGCGGTGCCTTCCTGGAGGCCTCCGGGCCAACCTTTGCGAGCCGCCTGAGCCTCGCCCGCACGCCATTGGGGGATGTGCTGCCGGCCGAGCCGACCGGTGAGGTGTTGGAATACGGCTTTAAGCCGCGTGTGACGGCGCTTGGCGACCGCCACCCGGTAACCGCCAATCTTGCGGGCGCCGGCAATGCCGACACCGATCCCATCTGGGGCCGCTGGTTCCGTCAGATCGATGCGGTCGGTCGTCGCGGGACAACTGTCATGACCGGCATTGAGAACCGTCCGCTGTTGATCCTCGATCGGGTCGGGGAGGGCCGTGTCGCGCATCTTCTCTCTGACCACTTGTGGCTTTGGAGCCGAGGCTACGAAGGGGGCGGTCCGCAGGCGGAGTTGTTGCGCCGGACAGCCCATTGGCTGATGCGGGAACCGGATCTGGAGGAAGACGATCTCCGGGCGATCTCGGATAGCGGTAGCATCGATATTCGGCGGCGCAAGCTTGAGGGAAATGCGGCACCGGTCCAGGTCACCGCACCTGACGGAACGGTCACGACCGTCGAGTTGAAAGAGGACGGCTCCGGCTTGGCGACCGGCCGGTTGGAAGTGACCGCGCCGGGCCTTTATCGGTTAAATGACGGCTCGAAGAGCACGCTGGTGGCGGTCGGCGCTCTCAATCCAATTGAGTATTCTGATGTCGCGGCGACACCGGACCTGTTGGCCCCGCAGGTTGACGCCGAGGGAGGCGCCATTCGGTGGCTTGGGGTCGACGGGGTCCCCGCTGTGCGGCGCGTCGGCGCGGACAGAACGGCGGCGGGTCGAGGTTGGATCGGCCTTCGAACCAACGGGGACTACGTGGTGACAGGGGTCCTGTCTGTTCCGGCCCTGCCGGCCGCGCTCGCATTAATTGCAATAATTGGCATGCTGTTACTGGTTTGGCGGCGCGAAAGCCAATAGGTTCGGAAGCAAGCTTGATTCGATGAAAGACAATTAAGTGTCATAATATAGTATGTGATTCCGAATCTATTATAGATAGTTCTGGACGATTAATGCCTCTTTTGCTAGGTCTGATGACGGTAGGGTGGTCGTCGGATGGGGGCAAAAATGGATGATATTTTCGATTGTTGGGTCGATGAAAAGGGTCGGGTCGTAACCAAGTCCAGTATTGGACAGACGATTGAGAGTGCGGCGGATCCTGTATTCGAAAGCGGTTTCGCGCATATGAGTTGGAGTGACGGGAGCGTCGTCGTCAGTTATTCGCTGGAACGGGTGCAAACCGGTGCACTGCGGGGCCTGATACGTCAGATCCGGCACATCAAACGACCGGTTGAAATCAAACGCCATAAGGGAGGGGATTGGGATCTTCTCAACGCCCCGAGCGGGCCAGCGGCTGTGGATATCTTGAGAGAAGACGAGGGTCTGGCCTTGTGACTTGGCAGGCGACGGCCCTCGGCCGCCAAGGTTAGCCCTCGGCGCTATGCGGAGGGTTGGTCCCAAGTTGGTGGATCGCCAAAGACCTCGGCCAGAAAATCGATCATGGCCCGCACTTTCGCGGCAACCGGCCGTCCCGGCGGATAGACCACGTGCAGGCCGACCGGCTTGGGTTCGAACTCCGTCAGGATTGGAACCAGAGACCCGTCATTCAACTGGTCACAGGCGATGAACGTCGGCAGATGGACGACACCCGATCCTCTCGCGGCGATCTTCGCGAGGGCGTTGCCGTTGTTGCAGTGAACACGCGGTTGGAATTTGATCCTGACCGGACCATCGGGCCCGTCGAACCTCCAAGCGGTGCCGCCCTCCACATAAGAATACGACAGGCAGGCATGATCGACCAATTCGCGCGGATGGGCCGGTGTGCCGGCCCGTGCCAAATAGCTTGGAGCGGCGGCGGTCACCATTCGAACCGGAGAGAGGTGCCGGGCGCGTAAGGCCGAGTCCTCCAGTGTCCCGACCCTTAGAGCCAGATCGTAGCCTTCTTCCACCAGATCCACATATCGATCGTTGAGCACCAGATCGATGGTCAGATCCGGATATCTCTCCAGAAGCGGAGGAAGCTGTGGGGCGAGGTGATCAAGGCCGATCGAGACCCCGGCGCTGATACGGATCCGCCCAGATGGATGCGCCTGGAGTGACCCGGCCTCGGCTTCCGCAGCTTCCGCCTCGGCGATGATCCGCTGTCCGCGCTCGAAGAGGCGGGCGCCGACTTCGGTCAGGCTTAACTGACGGGTGGTCCGGTTCAAGAGCCGTGCACCGAGGCGGTCTTCCAGTCGCGCGACCTGTTTGGAAACGGCAGATTTGGAAATCCCAAGCTTTTCTGCGGCACGAGAGAAGCCGCCTGCCTCGACAACCCTGACAAAGACCGCCATCGCGGCCAAGTTCTCACTCATCTTAGCGCTTCTCCGATGGCCTTTGAACGTCTTGAGAGGTCATTTGTTTCCCCTGAGAAACGATCAATCCCATTTTGAGTTGTTTATATCTTCCAGTGCAACTCCTATCTGTGAGTTCAGCAGAGACACTCCGAAACAGGAAGATCGAGATGGCCAAGATTTTGGTGCTTTACTATTCGACCTACGGGCATGTGGAAACTTTGGCCGGAGCGATCGCCGAAGGTGCGGCATCCGTTAACGGGACTGATGTCACGATCAAACGAGTCCCGGAACTGATGCCGGATGATGTGGCGGCAAAGGCCGGCGTCAAGCTGGACCAATCCGCTCCGATCGCACGCCCGCAGGAGTTGGCCGATTACGACGCGGTCATTTTCGGCACACCCACTCGGTTTGGAAACATGGCATCGCAGATGCGCAACTTTCTGGACCAGACGGGTGGTCTCTGGGCTGAGGGCAAGTTGATCGGCAAGGTCGGAAGCGTGTTTGTTTCGACCGGGACCGGCGGCGGCAACGAGACGACGATCACATCGTTTCACAACACCCTCCTGCACCAAGGGATGGTGGTTGTAGGCGTGCCTTACGCGGTGCCGGAATTGACCGATCTGAGCGAGGTCCGTGGCGGCTCGCCTTATGGTGCGTCGACCATCGCGGGACCGGATGGCAGCCGCCAGCCGTCCGAAGCCGAACTGAAAATCGCCCGTTTCCAGGGCAGCCATGTCGCCGGAATTGCCGCCAAACTGGCAGCCGGCTGAGATACTGACAGAGAGGAGTGAAGGCCATGATCGACGTTCGTCCGTTCAATGGGCTGGGCAAGTTCAAGATCGACTGGCTGAATGCCAGCCATCACTTCAGCTTCGGCCACTACAACGACCCCAAGCGAATGGGTCTGGGCGCCCTGCGAGTCTGGAACGATGACACAATCGAGCCGGGCACCGGGTTTGACCCGCACCCGCATCGGGACATGGAGATCATCACCTATGTCCGCAAAGGGGCGATCACCCACCAGGATCGGTTGGGCAATCGCGGCCGGACCGAGGCTGGGATGTGCAGGTTATGTCCGCCGGCACCGGGATCGTGCATGCCGAATACAACGAGGAACCGGAGGAGACCCAGATTTTTCAAATCTGGATCATTCCGGATGCCGCCGGCCACGAGCCGCGGTGGGATGCGAAAGCGTTCCCGAAAGAGGATCGCGCCGGCGAGCTTGTCGTGTTGGCCTCTGGTCGATCTCAGGACGCGGGCGCTCTGCGGATCAATCAGGACGCCGCGGTTCTTGGTGCCACGATCACCAAAGGTCAGAAGGTGGTCCACACGCTGGGGCAGGGCCGGAAGGCGTATCTGGTTCCGGCGGTGGGTTCGATCTCTGTCAACGGTCAGCAGGTCAATGCCCGTGATGGGGTGGCGATCGCCGAGGAGGACACGATCGAAATCGTCGCCAATGAAACCTCGGAGATCGTCTTGGTCGATGTCCCCTGAGGGCGCCTAAAATTATCTTCGGTTCAGAAGGCCGTGCGATTTATCGCGCGGCCTTTTCGTCGCTTGGATTTGACTCGTTGCTGATCCGGAGCCAAGCGGACACGATGATTCCGGCATCTTCGGACTCGAATCGTACCCGAACGCCGCTCGGGTCGGAGCCGACCACGCGACCGTCCAGTGCAAGCCCTGATCCGGGGTCGGCGACTGTGATTTCGTCATCCTTTGCGACCGTAAACGTCGGACTCAGCCGAACGCCGCCGGCGGAAACGTTTTCGACCCGGCACGAATACACGGCATCCCCCACTGTCACCTCGAGCGGAGCGGGCACTGCATAGCGCGCGAACTTTCGACGATCCGCCGCAGGCGTGGTTCCAACGATGGACCGTAGTCAGGTCAGCATGTCTTTGATCCCTTTGCCCCAGTCATGACGCCATGATTAGTACGATCCGGTCGCCGCTGGAAATAGACCAAATTGAAGCAATTTTTATTCTAGTGATCCTAGTCATGGCTGGCGAGTCCGGAAATCTTTGTTTTTCTTTGGAGCTCTGCTAGAAAAGTTGTTGAAAGGTAGCGCTCTAGCGCGGCTCGGACGAGAATCGTAGGCCGTTGCAGGCAGTGTCAAAACGCCAAGGGCAAATAGAATATTCCGCTACCAACGGTATCTGTGTTCGGATGGCGTGCGTGAAACTGGAACGAGGTTCCCCGGTTTTCCGGGGGTGAAACGGTTGTGGGTCGTACGGACCATATGCACGGACCGTGCTGTAAACCGACCGAAACGACCGGGGGGCGAATGTCCAGCCAGAATACCGACGCGGAGGCGTTCCTGAACGCCGAGAAGGATGCCTTGCACATCCTTCCGCTCGCGATTCTGCCGTTGGCCTCGCCCGGGCTCCGCAAGACCCGCCTGATCAAGAACGCGCGCTTCGAGACCGTGCTCGAGGTCTTCAAGGAAAGCCGGTCCGGCTCCGGTCAGATCAGCATCAGGGACATCAGGGATCAATTCAGCGGCGACCCGGCCACGTTCGAAGACGACATCACGATCATCGAAGCGATGGCGGAGGCGCCGAGTTTTGATGTGTACTCGCTTCGTCTGACACTCCGGTCCCACAATCTGAAGGCCGAAGAAACCGAGCATTTACAGCTCTCTCCAGAGATGCGGCAACGGTTGACCAGCTACATGCGCGTGTTCACGCGGCCGCTAATCCGGCGGGTCTTTGGTGACGAGAGTAAGGATTTCGCAACTGCGGCCGAAATCATCGGAATGTTTCGCGGCGTCGATCGCGATGAGGCGAGAAGACGGATCAAACAAATCTCCGACGCTTTGGGCATGTCGATCGAGCAGATTCCGGCGTTCTTGGAGGATTATGGCGATATTTTTCTGTCGCTGGCCTATTACCGACATTACCTGGATCAGGTGCGGCCCGATTTCGAGAGCTTCCGGCGGTGGATGCGGGAGGGCATTATCGACAGCCATCTGCAGCATCAAAAAGACACGGTTGAGGCCTGCCGATTTGTCGAGGTGAATTTCGACGAGTCGGTAAAGTTTATCGTGAGACGTTTCGCTACTTTCGATGAGATCAGCAGGATGTTCTGGGTCGACCTGTCTCAGGATCGCTACGCCGAACTTCGGCATTCGATTCAAAGCAATTATGCCTGCATCGCGGGCACGTTGTGCGGGCTGTCGGTGAAAATGAACCGATGGCGAGAGGCGTTTCCAAGCGCCTCGGGCGGCCCTAATGCCCGAGCCGATTTCGTGATGGCGGAAATGGTCCCTGGCATGGAAAAAATCCGACTCCTCGAGGCACAGGCCCCCGCGCTCGAATGATGCTGATGGCCCGCCAGGAGTCCCAACTTCACGAGGGTTCATCAGGCGGCCTTTTTTCAGACACCAGGGCGTGTTTAGGATCATCAACAGTTTCAGGAGACGGGGCGGTGGAACAATCGCTTCCACCGCTTAAATCATAGGGACCATTGTCCGATCGAAGGGGCTTCCGATATGAGCTTTCGCCGCCCGATGAACGAGCTGTCCAAAGGCAATTTCAAATTTATTTGGGTTGGCGTTGCGGCGATGCTGGCGACGTTGGCGCTGGACCAGGCGGCGTTTTCCCAGGACTTCAAGGCGACGCCGGTGCACGCGATCGCAATGCAAGGCGCGCCGGCCTACCCGGCTGATTTCACCCATTTCGAGTACACAAATCCTAGTGCTCCAAAGGGTGGGGCAATCGTCATGGAATCCTCGGGCGGGTTCGATAACTTCAATCCATTCATCTTGCGCGGTACGGCGGCTGAAGGGCTTGGTTTGGTCTTCGAGACCCTTTTGGTTGCCAGCGATGATGAGCCGGTTACCAAATACGGTCTGATCGCAGAGAGCATCGAGGTCCCCGAGGACCGATCATGGGTCGCGTTCAATCTGAATCCCAAAGCGACATTCCAGGATGGCCAGCCGGTGACAGCGGAAGATGTGGCGTGGAGTTTTGAGACGTTGAAGGAAAAGGGCGCACCGTTTTACGCGTTCTATTGGGGAGATGTATCGGAGGTCCGGGTCACGTCGCCTGGCCGCGTGCTCTTCATCTTCGGGAGTACCAGCAACCTGGAACTACCGCTGATCCTCGGCCAGCTGCCGATCCTCCCCAAGCATTATTGGGAAGGGCGTGCCTTTGACGAGCCGCTCGATACGATTCCTGTCGGGTCCGGCCCGTACAAGATCGACGGATTCGAGTTCGGCCGGCGGATCTCCTATGTCCGAGACCCGGATTATTGGGGTGCCGATCTCGCCGTCAGTTCAGGTCAAAACAACGCCGACACCATAACCTATGAATATTTTCGGGATCGGGACGTCGCGACCGAGGCCTTCAAGGCTGGGGCCTTTGACTTTCGTCAAGAGAACTCATCGAAGCGCTGGGCCACCGCTTACGAGTTTCCGGCGCTCAAGGATGGCAAGGTGATCAAGGAGGTGATCCCGAATGATCTCTCCGCCGGAATGCAGGGCCTCACGTTCAACATCCGCAAACCGATTTTCCAGGACCGCACGGTGCGCGAGGCGATCGTCAATGCGTTCGATTTCGAATGGGTCAACAAGACCCTGATGTACGACGCCTACCAGCGAACTGAGAGCTTCTTCGAGAACACGGATCTCGCCTCCACTGGATTGCCGAGCGCGGATGAACTCAAGTTGCTCGAACCGCTGAGGGATCAGCTCCCACCGGAGGTGTTCACTGCGGAGTACAAGGCGCCGACGACGGACGGCTCTGGCAACAACCGGGAAAATCTCCGGGTTGGATTGAAGCTACTTCGGGATGCGGGCTGGTCGCTCACGGATGGGGTGATGACCAAGGACGGTATGACCCTCGCCTTCGAGATCCTGATCACGCAAGGCTCGGCCCAGGAGCGCATTCTGAACCCGTTCATCGCCAATCTCGAAAAAATCGGGATCAAGGCGACGCTGCGATTGGTCGATCCGGCGCAGTATCAGAACCGTTTGCGGGATTTCGATTACGACATGATCGTCGGGCTTTGGGGGCAGTCGCTCTCACCAGGCAACGAGCAGCGGGATTTTTGGGGCTCCGAAGCCGCGAGCCGTCCGGGTTCCCGCAATTATGTCGGCATCCAGGATCCTGCGATCGACAGGCTGATCGATCATGTTGTCCAGGCCGATAGCCGCGAGGCTTTGGTCACTGCGACCCGTGCGCTGGATCGGGCGCTGCTCTGGGGACACTATGTGATCCCGCAATTCCACAGCGGCACTTTCAGGGTGGTCTTCTGGGACAAATTCGGCCAGCCGAAGGTCGCACCGAAATACGGCCTCGGCTTCCCGTCAACATGGTGGGTCGACCCGGAGAAAGCGGCCGCCGTGCGGGCGTATCAGGGTAAGAAGTGACGGTCACGTCCCGCCAGAACCGGACATTTCCATGACCGCGTATATCTTCAAACGGCTGCTGCTGATCGTCCCGACCCTGTTCGCGATCATGGTGTTGAATTTCGTGATCGTGCAGGCAGCGCCGGGCGGGCCGATCGACCAGATCGTCGCCCAGCTTCAAGGTCAGAACACCGACAGCACGGCGCGGATTTCGGGCAACACCGACTCCGAAACGGGCCAATCCAATCAGAACAGCGGGCAGGTCGGTGGAGATCAGTCGCGTGGCGCACGTGGACTGGACCCCCAACTGATCAAAAGGCTGGAGACTCAGTTCGGTTTCGACAAGCCGTTGCCCGAGCGATTTTTCGGGATGATAGCCGATTACGCGATGTTCGATTTCGGCGACAGTTTCTTCAAAAGTGGAACGGTCGTCGAACTCGTGCTGGACAAGATGCCTGTGTCGATCTCGCTTGGGCTTTGGACCACCCTGCTGGTCTACCTGGTTTCGATACCCCTGGGCATTCGGAAGGCCGTGCGCGACGGCTCGCAGTTTGACGTCTGGACCAGCGGGGTGATCATCCTCGGGTACGCGATCCCGGGGTTCCTGTTCGCGGTTCTGCTGATCGTACTGTTTGCCGGCGGAAGTTACCTGCAGATTTTCCCGTTGCGGGGACTGGTCTCCGACAATTGGGAGGATCTGACGCTGCTGGGTAAGGCCTATGACTATCTGTGGCATATGGTGCTGCCGGTGACGGCAATGGTGATCGGCGGGTTCGCCAGCCTCACCATGCTGACCAAGAACTCCTTCCTGGACGAGATCAACAAACAATACGTTCTGACCGCCAAGGCCAAGGGTCTTACCGAGCGGGCGGTGTTGTACGGCCATGTGTTCCGAAATGCGATGCTGATCGTCGTGGCCGGATTCCCGAGTGCGTTTGTCGGCGTCCTGTTCACCGGCGCCCTGTTTGTCGAGATCATCTTCTCGCTGGACGGTTTGGGGTTGCTCGGGTTCGAGGCGGCTCTGAGCCGGGATTACCCTGTTATGTTCGGCACGCTCTATTTCTTCACCCTGCTGGGATTGCTGCTGAACCTGCTGGGTGACGTGATGTACACCTTGATTGACCCCCGCATCGATTTTGAAAGCCGGGAAGGCTGATTGATGGCGGATGCACGTGTTCTGGGGTTCAAGATTTCGCCACTGAATCGGCGCCGGCTTGATAATTTCAAGCGGAACCGTCGGGGGTTCTGGTCGCTTTGGGTGTTTCTGGTGCTGTTCGGCTTGAGCCTGCTGGCTGACGTGATCGCCAACGACAAGCCGGTGCTGATCTCTTATGACGGCGCTTTGTACATGCCGATCGCGACGGCATATCCCGAGACCACCTTCGGCGGCGATTTCCCGACAGAAACGGACTATCGGGATCCGTTCGTTCAGGACCTTATCACCGAGAAGGGAGGTTGGATTATTTGGCCGGTCATCCCCTACTCCTTCAATACGATCGACCGTGAACTCAGCACTCCCGCTCCTTCGTCTCCTGACACGCGGCACTGGCTCGGAACCGACGATCAGGCGCGCGACGTGGTGGCCCGCGTGGTGCACGGGTTCCGAATCTCGGTTCTGTTCGGGCTGACCTTGACCTTGTGCGCGTCGGTGATCGGTGTTGCCGCCGGAGCCATTCAGGGGTTTTACGGCGGGGTCGTGGACCTGATTTTCCAGCGCTTTATCGAAATCTGGGGGGGTATGCCCTTCATCTATATCTTGATCATCCTGTCTGCGTTGATCGTACCTGGGTTTTGGACGCTTTTGCTCCTGCTGCTGTTGTTCCAATGGACCAGTCTGGTGGGCGTTGTTCGGGCGGAGTTCCTGCGTGCGCGGAACTACGACTATGTGCGGGCCGCCCGCGCGCTCGGCGTTTCGGACGGGGTGATCATGTGGCGGCATGTGCTGCCAAACGCGATGGTCGCCACGTTGACGTTTATGCCGTTCATTCTGAACAGTTCGATCACCGCGTTGACAGGGCTCGACTTTCTCGGCTTCGGCCTGCCGCCGGGCTCGCCGTCTTTGGGAGAGTTGCTGAACCAGGGTAAGCAGAACCTGCAGGCCCCTTGGCTGGGTCTCACCGCGTTCTTCACGCTCGCGATCATGCTGAGCCTGTTGATCTTTATCGGCGAGGCGGTGCGCGACGCGTTCGATCCGCGCAAGACCTTCGGAGAATAGGGAGCGGAGATGGCATTGCTCGAAATCTCCGATCTGACGGTTGCCTTCGGCAGGGCCCCGAACGCGGTCGATGGCGTCTCGATCACCGTCGAGACCGGCGAAACGGTGGCGATCGTCGGTGAGTCCGGCTCCGGCAAGTCGGTCACGGCGCTTTCGATTCTAAAGCTCCTGCCCTACCCGCTGGCTCGGCACGATGCGAAATCCTCGATCCGCTGGAAGGGCGAGGAGTTGTTGAGCGCGGATGAACCGACCCTGCGTCGGGTGCGCGGCAACGAGATCGCGATGATCTTCCAGGAAACGATGACATCGTTGAACCCGCTCCACGTGGTGGAGAAGCAGATCGGAGAGATTCTGGCCCTGCATCGGGGGCTGACCGGGACTGCGGCGCGGGCCCGCACGCTGGAACTTTTGGATCTGGTCGGCATTCAAGACCCGGAGACCCGGCTGAACTCCTATCCGCATCAGCTCTCCGGTGGCCAGCGGCAACGGGTGATGATTGCGATGGCTTTGGCGAATGAGCCGGATTTGCTGATCGCGGACGAGCCGACCACCGCCCTCGATGTCACCATTCAGGCCCAGATACTTGCCTTGCTGAAGGATCTTCAGGTTCGGCTCGGCATGGCGCTGGTGCTGATCACCCATGATCTCGGCATCGTCCGGAAAATCGCCGAACGAACCTATGTGATGACCGACGGCAAGGTGGTCGAGCAGGGGGCGACCGCCGACCTGTTCGCTTCCCCGCAGCATCCCTACACCCGCAAGCTGCTGGCGGCAGAGCCGAAAGGCCGCCCCGATCCGGTGGCGGACGACGCTGTGACGGTGATGGAGGCCGAAAATCTCAAGGTCTGGTTTCCGATCCAACGCGGATTCCTGCGGTGGACCGTTGGGCACGTGAAAGCGGTCGATGGCGTTGATGTCGGTGTTCGGGAGGGCGAGACCCTTGGGATCGTCGGCGAATCCGGTTCGGGCAAGACCACGCTCGCCATGGCCATGCTCCGTTTGATGCCCTGCGAGGGTCGGATCGTATTTCTCGGCAAATCGATCCATGACGCGGACAAAGCGAGACTCCGCGCGCTCCGCCGGGATCTTCAAGTGGTGTTCCAGGACCCGTTCGGCAGTCTCAGCCCCCGGCTGTCGATTGCCGAAATCGTGGGCGAGGGGCTGACAGTGCATCCGCCTGAGGATCTGGGACTGCGAAATCAGGCGGACCGGGATCGGCGGATCGACGATGTGCTGCGCGAGGTCGGTCTGAACCCCGATATGCGCGACCGCTATCCGCACGAGTTCTCAGGTGGACAGCGTCAGCGGATCTCGATCGCCCGCGCCATGGTCCTGCGGCCGAAACTGGTGGTGCTGGACGAACCCACCAGCGCCCTTGATATGAGTGTGCAAGCTCAGATCGTCGAATTGCTGCGGGATCTGCAACGACGACACCGGCTCAGCTATCTTTTCATCAGCCACGATCTGAAGGTCGTCCGCGCGCTGTCGCATCGGGTGATTGTGATGAAGGATGGCGTGGTGGTTGAGCGAGGCGAGACGGAGGCTGTCATGACCGACCCGCAAGAGCCCTATACGCAAGCGCTGATGGCGGCTGCCTTCGATCTTGAGACGCGAGATGAGATGTAATTCGCCCTCTATTGGATCGGGCTCATCGCATCGTGCAACACGGCTTCCACCTGCCTTCTGAGCTCCACGAATTCCTGGGACGTGCGGTCGCTCAGGGTGCGGGGACGCGGCAAATCCACCGGTATGTCGGCCAGAACCCGCCCTGGCCGGGGACTCATCACCACCACCCGGTCGCAGACCACCAGTGCCTCCTCCACATCGTGGGTGACCAGCAGCAAGGTGGCGCGGGTGCGGCGCCAGACCGAAACGAGAAGCTCCTGCATCTGGCCGCGCGTGATCCGGTCGAGCGCACCGAACGGCTCGTCCAGCAGCAGGGCGCCGGGCTCCGGCGCCAGGGCTCGGGCCAGGGCGACGCGTTGTGCCATGCCGCCTGACAGGGCGCCCGGCCGCTGATCGGCGAAGGCTTCGAGGCCGACCGCACGGATCCAGGCGTCGACCCTGACATCGGCCTCCGACCGCGCCAAACCCTGCTCATCAAGTCCGAAGCGGATGTTCTGGGCGAGGGTGAGCCAGGGGAACAGGGCGTTCTGCTGAAACACCACGCCGCGCTCGGGTCCGGGTCCGGAGACGGGTGCTCCATCGGCGGTGACGGTGCCATGATCCGGGCTCAACAAACCCGCCACCAGCCGCAACAGCGTGGATTTGCCGCACCCGGACGGCCCGATCACGGCCACCGCCGATCCGCTGTCCAATCCCAGCGACACGGAGTCGAGGACCGCTGTGGTCCCGAAATGATGCGAGATACCAACAAGGTCTAAGGCGGTCATATGGTCATCCTTCGGGCCATCCGGCGGTTTGCCGCAACCCTTCCGCCAAGGCGATCCCTGCAGTCATGGCGACGTTCAACGACCGCGCTTCGGTGCGCATCGGAAGCCGCACCGTCAGATCCGCCTGGTCGTGAACCGTGTCCGGAACTCCGGCGCTTTCCCGGCCTAGCAGCAAGTGATCATCGGTCTGAAAACGAGTGGCCGGCAACGGTGTCGTGCCGCGGGTGCTCAACAAAACCAGACGCCCGGCCGACCGGTTGGCGAGGTAGGCCTCCCAGGAGGCATGGCGCGTGACCTGCGCCAGTGTCAGGTAATCCATGCCGGCACGGCGCATTCTCTGTTCCGACCAAATGAAGCCCGTCGGCTCGATCACCTCGACCGGGACACCGAAACACGCCGCCATCCGGAGGATGGTTCCGGTGTTCTGGGGAATGTCGGGTTGATAAAGGACCAAACGCATGTCCTAGCTTTAACCCGCTTCGATGCTTTGCAAAAGCGGGAGGGCTGGGGTATAGCGAGGCGCTTGCGTAGACGACGGAGGACACGATGCGACCGGTGGTCGCGTTGTTTGAACGCCGTACGGCGTTACGCTTATGGTATGACCAGCTCACGGGTGGACAGCTTGGGGTTCACCGCGACCAAGGTGGGGTTGATAGGAAAATGGCTGAAGTCCAACACGATGAGTCCCGGCGCGATTTTTTGATCGTGACCACGGCTGCCGTCGGTGCCGTTGGTGCCGCATGCGCAATCTGGCCGTTTATCGATCAGATGAACCCGGCGGCCGACACGCTTGCGCTGGCCTCGACCGAAGTGAATATCGGTGCGGTGGAGGCGGGCATGGCGATCACCGTCATGTGGCGCGGCAAGCCGGTCTTCGTGCGGCACCGGACCGAAGACGAGATCGCATCGGCGGAAAGCGTTCCGTTGGACGACCTGCCGGACCCGGTTCCCGACAGCGAGCGGGTCCAACAGACACCCTGGCTGATCGTGGTCGGTGTCTGCACCCACTTGGGTTGCGTGCCTCTAGGGCAGAAGGCGACTGACCCACGCGGCGATTACGGCGGATGGTTCTGCCCGTGCCATGGGTCGCACTACGACACATCCGGGCGCATCCGCAAGGGCCCTGCGCCGTTGAACTTGGCCGTTCCGGGGTATGAATTCACCTCCGACACCTCCGTTCGGATCGGTTGAGGGAGACGTAAGAATGTCACAGCAGTTTTCCAATCCGGTCGTTCGGTGGATTGACCATCGCCTTCCGGTCTTCACCTTCATGAACCACGAGCTCACCGAGTATCCGACTCCTCGGAACCTGAGCTATTGGTGGAATTTCGGATCGCTCGCCGGCATCACGCTGGTGATCATGATCGTCTCGGGTATCACGCTCGCGATGCACTATACAGCACACGTCGATTACGCCTTCGACAGCGTCGAGCGCATTATGCGCGACGTCAATTACGGATGGCTGATCCGCTATATCCACATGAACGGCGCCAGCTTCTTCTTCATCGTCGTCTACATCCACATCTTCC
>CALAHL010000239.1 GCA_937891725.1 uncultured Rhodospirillaceae bacterium
CGCCCAGACGGGAAATACCGGCAAGATGTGCGCTTACGGCTTTGATCTCGGCCCGGCCCAGCAGGAGGCGCTGCGCTCCGGCGATCTGACCGGAGCGCTGGGTCAGCAGCCGTTCCTTCAGGGCTTCTGGCCGGTGATGCAACTCTATCTGCAGATCGACCGCGGCATCTCAGCAAGCAATCTCGACACCCGGGCCCAGCTTGTCACTGGCGAGACGGTCGGCAGCGTCGGCAAGCGCTTCGAGAACTGAACGGGCAGCAGCCCCTCATGCATCAGGCGGGAGGGCGCGCCCCTCCCGCCACCCCAGTCCCTGCGAACCGGACCGGATCACCGATGACAGACATACTGCCAAGGCCGGCATGGCGGAGGCCGAGCGAGCTGTTCGGCGCCTGGGAGGCCGGACTGCTGGCCATGATGGTCCTGCTGTTCGCCGTCGGAGCGGTGCTCAACCCGGCGTTCTTTGGCACCACCGACGCCCTGCACGCCCTGTTTCGAGACAGCGCCCGCGTCGCGGTCATGGCGGTCGGCATGACCTTCGTCATCGCCAACAAGGATCTCGACCTTTCCGTCGGTTCGACCCTGGGGCTCGTCGCCGTCGTCTTCTCTCTTGTCTTCGACCCGAACCGGATGGACATGGGCGTGGTGCCGGCGATCGGGGTCTGCATCGCCCTGGGGACACTGATCGGGCTGATCAACGGAGTGCTGGTCACAGTGCTGCGGGTACCAGCTTTTATCGCGACTCTCACCATGCTGTTCATCGGCCGGGGGCTGGTGCTCGGCCTGACCAGCGGGCGTTCGGTGCTGTACCCGATCAAGGCGCGCGACTACGAGACGTTCTTCCAGCTCGGCGAGACCAACGGCTGGGGTTTCAACAATCAGATCGCCATCGCCCTGGTCTGCGTCGCGCTGGGCGCTTTGGTGCTCGGCAAGACCCGTTGGGGCTACGAGACGCTGGCCACCGGCGGCAACGAGCAGGCTGCGAAATATGCTGGCATCCCGACCCGGCGGGTGCGGATCCGCGCCTATGTCCTCTCCTCGCTCTGCGCCACCCTGGCCGGGCTGATGACGGTGGCCCAGGACAAGGGTGTGACCTCCCAGGCGGGACTGATGACCGAGCTTCTGGTGATCGCGGCGGTGATCGTCGGCGGCGCCTCCATCCTCGGCGGGCGCGGCCGGGTGATCGGAAGCTTCCTCGGCGCGCTGCTGATCGTGCTGATCAACAAGGTGCTGCGCGAGGGCGTGCCGATCACCCGGGTCGTGGAAATCGGCGGCCAGAAGATCGCAGTGAACGCCGTCTCCACCTTGCCGGCCGGCGCGGTGCCCGCCTTCATCGGCATGCTGCTGATCGTCGCCGTGCTGATCGAACCCTATGTGATCCGACGCCGGTTGCTGGCCCGACTGTGGGCGCGGGTCCGGCGACGACCGCCTCCCCCCACGTCGGAGACCGGCGGCATCGCCCTGGTCGGTGCCCAGACCCGGGTATCCGGTGACGGCGAACTCAGCCTGTCTACAAACCCGCTGGTGCGGTTCCTGGCGCGCCGGGACGCGCTCGCGATTATCCTGACGATCACGCTCTGGATCGTCGGTTTGGCGCTGCGGCCCGACTATTGGTGGCATCTGTCGAACAGCTTCGCGATCCTGCTGAACTATACCGAGTTGGCCCTGCTCACGGTCGGGCTGACATATGTCATCGCCTGCGGCGATATCGACCTCTCGGTCGGCGCGGTGCTGGCGTTGGCCGGCAGCGCGGCCGCCTACGGCCTGAAGGTGATGGGCCTGGACCCGGTCTCGGCCATGGCACTGGGGCTCATCGCCGGGGTGTTGGCCGCCTCGATCAACGCTTTGGTCACCCTGGGCTTCGGGCTGCCCTCGTTCATCGCCACCCTGGGCATGTTCTACATTGCCCGCGGGGTCGCCGCCTGGATCGTCTCCGGCCAGCAGCTCACCGGCTGGTCCGAGGGGTTCAATTTGATCGGCCGCAAAGTCGGTGACATCCTGGATTTTGCCGGTATCGCGCCACCGGGCGGATGGCTCGGCCCTGTCGCTGACGTGGTCAGCGTGCAGACCCTCTGGCTCCTGATGGTCGCAGGAATCGCCGGCATCGTGCTGGCCCGTACCCCGATCGGCCAGGCGGTCTACGCCACCGGTGGCAACCGGCGCGCGGCCGATTATGCCGGAATCAACACCAACCGCGTGCGGATCCAGGCGCTTCTGCTCTGCGGGTTCTGCGCAGCCATGGCCGGGGTGATCAACGTCGCCTATTTCCGCAGCTTCAATCCGGTCGCCGGCCAGTTCCGCAAGCTAGACGCCATCGCTGCGGTGATCATCGGCGGCGGCTCTATCTTCGGCGGCTACGGCACCATGCTC
>CALAHL010000240.1 GCA_937891725.1 uncultured Rhodospirillaceae bacterium
CAAGCAGGGTGGCTATGACGGGCTGATCGGGTTCGGCGGAGGCTCCCCGATGGATACTGCCAAGGCTATTAACATCTTAGCGGCCCATGGGGGCCGTATGCGGGACTATAAGGTGCCGAATGGCGTGGACACGGCAGCCGTCCCGCTCCTGTGCATTCCGACAACCGCCGGAACCGGGTCCGAAGTGACGCGCGGTACCGTCATCACAGATGTCGAGACCGACGAGAAGATGCTGATCATGTGTCTCGGAGGGCAGGCGGACGGGGCGATCGTCGATTTCGAACTGACAATGAAGAAGCCGTTCCGTCTGACCGCCGACACCGGGATCGACAGCTTCACCCACGCTCTCGAAGCCTATGTGAGCCAGAAGCGAAATCCGTTCTCCGACAGCATGGCGATCGCCGCAATGGGCCGAATCGCGGACAATCTCAGAACGGCCTGTTTTGAGCCGGACAACCGGGGAGCCCGGGAGCAGATGATGCTGGCCGCCACTCAGGCGGGCATTGCGTTCTCGAACGCCTCGGTGGCGCTGGTCCACGGTATGAGCCGGCCGATTGGGGCGCATTTCCATGTCCCGCACGGGCTGTCGAATGCCATGCTTCTGCCGACGGTGACCTGGTTCTCGCTCCACTCGGCCCTGGATCGATATGCGGATGTCGGACGGCTGATCGGGGCGGCGGAGACTGGGGATGGCGACGACGTGGCGGCCGGCAAGTTGCTCGACTGGCTGTTTCAGATCAACGAGGATTTGGAAGTTCCAAGCCCACCCGGCTACGGGATCGACGAAGTCAAATGGTCGGGGGTGATGGAGACCATGGCGTCGCAATGCATTGCGTCCGGAAGCCACGCCAACAACCCGCGCGTACCGACCCAAAACGAGATCGTCGAGCTGTACAAGCAGGTCTGGGCGGCCAATCGTTGACTAGGGCATCGGGTAAACATTTCGGCTCTCGGCCCGCTTCAGGCTCAGGGCCGAAATGTGCAGAATTTGTTCTAAACGCGACAAGTTCTATGTCGTAACAGATGAATTGTCACAAAACTGTAACGTAAATTTGCGCGTGCTCGTTTAAGGTCCTTCTGCACTGCAGCATCATCAGAATCCGTTGCTGCAAGGACTTAGACAGGGAGATTATGCGTGAAACGGATTGAATCCGCTGAAGATATTTCGTTCCTGGCTTTTGGGTTTATGGCCTCGAAAGCCTTGTTTGCTGCGCTGCATGTTGACGTTTTCGGTGCGCTGGATGGGAATTCGAAGTCGATCAAAGGCCTCGCGGACGCCTGCGACGTTCCGGAACATCGCATGGAGACCTTGGTGACGTCGCTGGTTCCTGTCGGCCTGCTGATGAAAGACGGCGAGAGGTTCGCCAACTCCGAGGCCAGCCAGAGCTATTTAGTGCGGGAAAGCACTCAGTATTTTGGCGACTACCTGCGCTTTCAGATCGATCGGCAGATGTACCCGTTCATGCAGAATCTGGACAAGGTCCTGATCGGGAAGACCGAGGGTATCGAGTTTGAGACCTACGCGGACTGGATGGCCGATCCGGATCATGCGGAGCTGTTCAGCCGGTCGCAGCATTCCGGGTCTCTCGGCCCGGGGGCGGTACTGGCCAAGCGTCTGGATCTGGGCGACGGTCAGATCAAGCTGCTGGATGTCGGTGGCGGGTCGGGTGCGTTCTCGATCATGTTCGCCAAGCGATACCCGAACCTGACGGCAACCGTCCTGGATTTCCCCAACGTGATCAAGGTCGGTCAGGCCTTCGTCGCGGAGGACGGCCTGCAGGATCGCATCGGCTTCGTGCCAGGCGACGGAACCAATGCGAATTGGCCGGTCGATCAGGACGTGGTGCTGATGAGTTACCTGTTCTCCGGCGTTCCCGGAGATGCGATCCCGAAACTGTGCTCCGACGCGTTCCGCGTGACCCGCCCGGGCGGCAAGATCGTGGTGCACGATTTCATGGTAGAAGACGACCATAGCGGTCCACCCTTGGCGGCACTCTGGCAGCTCCAGCATATGGTCTACACGCCGGACGGTTTC
>CALAHL010000241.1 GCA_937891725.1 uncultured Rhodospirillaceae bacterium
GGCGAAGGCCCATGACACGCTGGACCGGCTGGGCCGGATCACCGCGCCGACCCTGGTTTTCCATAATGGGATCGATCGAATTACTGGCCCCCGATTGACCCGCCCGGTGCAGGCAGGCATTCCGGGCGCCGTGGGCTATGAGATGCCGCAGGCCGCCCATGTGGTCACCGGCCGGGATGCAAAGGCGGAGTTCGCGCGGGCCCTGCTGTCCTTTCTCGCCACCAAGTGATCCTTAAATGACCCTGATTCTGATTTCCATTCTTTGGAAGACGATGGCCACCGCAGCGGTTGTGATCATTGCCGGGCGGGTCGCCCAGCGGGTCGGCCCGGTTCTGACCAGTGTCCTGATCACCCTGCCGTTCAATGCGGGGCCGGGGTTCTTCTTCGTATCGCTCGACTCGCCTGACGCTTTCGTGCGGGAAGGGGCCTTGGTCGCCTTCGCGACGACCGGGGCGGTCCTGGTGTTCTGCACGGCTTGGGTCTGGGCAGAGCGGTGGGGTGGTTACCTGCTCTCGGCCGGTATCGGGATTACCGGTTGGGTCGGAGTCACGTTTCTGGTTCATCAGGCGCCGATGAGCATCCCGTTCGCGTTTGCAGTGGTGGGGGCGGGTGCCCTGTTTGCGTGGGTCTGCCGTCGCCGGGATCTGCGCAAACCCGAAGGCGTTGCCGCAGCCGCCGGCTGGAGTTTTCTGGTCGTCCGAGGGGCGGCAGCGGGCCTGGTGGTGGCCCTGGTGGCGACAGCAAGCCCCTGGCTTGGCCCAGTCTGGTCAGGCTTCGCTCTGGGTTTTCCGACAACGCTGCTCGCCTCCGCCTGGATGCTCTACGGCCATTACGGTCGGACCTTCGGCGCTGCCACCCTGAACGCGGCCCAGCCCTCGTTGGTGGTCTATGCGAGCTTCGCCCTGGCGCTGCACCTGCTCACCGGACCGATGCCGGCGACGGCGGCGGTGGTGGTCTCGTTCTTGGGCTCCGCGGTGATGGCGGCGGGATTGGCCTTGATCGTGAGCCGACGGCGCCGGCGCTCAACACCCCTTTGACCTACCGCGCGGCTTCGTGTTCACTGGCCCGCTCACGAAGGACGCCGAAAGGAACGGGCGTCCGATGAAAAGTAATTTTGGGAAGCATGTTCGCTTAAGACCATGCTGGCTTCACGAGGAGGGAATAGACGATGCGTAAGACCGCGTTGACGATTGCGGCGACCGCCATGATGGCGACCGGCGTCATGGCAGGTCCGGCAACGGCCGAGCTGAACACGCTGAACCTGAAAGTTGTTGGCACCTGGGGCAACCTTTCGAATTGGAAGGAGGCCGAGGGCCCGTTTTGGGACAAGACAATGCCGGAGGCGTCCGGCGGCAAGATCACGGCCGACGCGCTGCCGCAGACTGAACTGGGCATCAAGGGCTTCGAGGTGATGCGTCTGCTGAAGATCGGCGTGTTTGACGTTGCGCATGGCGTCGTCGGCTACATCGCCGGCGAGGATCCGATCGCCGAGGGCGTCGATCTGGCCGGCGTGATTCAGAACTGGGATGACGCCAAGGCAGCCTTCGCGGCCTACCGGCCGACGCTGGCAAAACAGTTCGAGGAGACCTATGGCGCCAAGCTGCTCGCGGTCTACCCGTTCCCCAGCCAGATGCTGTGGTGCAATGCCGACGTGAACTCGGCCGCCGATCTGCAGGGCAAGAAGATCCGGGTCTACACGACCTCAATGGGCGATTTTGTCGAGGGCCTCGGCGGTACCTCGGTCACCATCGCTTTCGCCGAAGTGGTTCCGGGCCTCGAGAAGAAGGTTGTTGATTGCGGCATCACCGGCACCATGCCGGCCTATCAGGCCAAGTGGTGGCAGGTTGCCAACCACGCCTATCTGATGAGCGTTGGCTACACCGCCACTTTCGCCGCGATGAACATGAAAAAGTGGAACAGCCTGAACGATGAGACAAAGTCGTTCATCGAGTCTCAGATGAGCACGTTCGAAGCCGAAACTTGGCAGATGAACATCGATCAGGACCAGATGGGCATCGCTTGTAACACCGAAGGG
>CALAHL010000242.1 GCA_937891725.1 uncultured Rhodospirillaceae bacterium
GGCCGAAGACGCGCTGTCCGCGTTTACGGAGATCGCACGGCGCTGGCCGAAAGTACCCTTGGTTCATGCCAACCGCGCGGTTCTGCTGCGCCGGATCGGACGGAATGTCGAAGCGGTAGCGGCTTTCAGCGCGGCCGCCCACCTTGACCCCGGAGATCCGGAGCGGTGGTCCGGACTCGCGGCCGCCGCCCATGAAAGCGGCTCGATCGTCACGGCGGTCTCAGCCCTTCGCCGACAGATCCTGCTGACACCGAACAATCCGGATGCGGTCTACAATCTGGGCGTGGCCCTGCCCATGCTGGGTTTGCGCCACGAGGCGGAGCGAGAACTGCTCAAACGGGTGACCCTGGATCCGGGCGTGTCGGGAGTTTGGGTCAGGGTGGCACGGGCGAAGTTCCGCACCGGCCGGGCGAACGAGGAGCTGTTCGCCGCCTTTCAGAAGGCCTGCATCTTGGACCCTGCGAATTTCGACGCCCTGGCCGGGTTGGGCGTTCGGTTTGGCGGACTGACCCATCTCAGCCGCTGGCATGCGCGCGCGCCGGACACGATCGAAGCCTCCGAGCTGTTGGCGAAGGCGCTGATTGGCGCGGGGAAATACGACAAACTGCGCGCCGTGCTGGACGAACACCTGAGTGAGATCTCCAGGACTGACAATGCGGATGAACTGATCCGATTGGTCCGTGGGGTTTCTCCGCCAATCGCACCACATCTCAAAACCACTTATGAACGCTGGATTGAGCGGCATGACAGGATCGACGCCGAGGCGTGGCGGGCGACGATCGCTGGATGGGTGGACCCGCCGACCATCTCGATCTTGCTGCCGGTTTGCGACCCTCCGATCGAGGTGTTCCGCGAGACGCTAGCCTCGGTCACCGGACAGATCTATCCGCACTGGACCCTGTGCATCGCTGATGACGCCTCAACCAATCCGCAGGTGCGTGCGCTGATTGACAGACTCGCACAGTCGGACAGCCGGGTGAGGGTCGCCTGGCGGACGCGGCGCGGGCATATCTCGGCTGCGACCAATTCCGCGCTGAAATTGGCGGAAGGCCCATTCGTCGCCTTCCTGGACCATGACGATCTTCTGGCCCCTCACGCACTGGCTGCGATGGCGGAGGCATTGGTTCAGACTCCCGAACTGGACCTGCTCTATTCCGATGAGGACAAGCTCGACGAGACCGGAACCCGGTTCGGGCCGCACTTCAAACCGGGATGGGATCCGGATCGGGTCATACGCCAGAACTATATCTGCCATTTCGCGGTTCTCCGGACCGCCTTGGTCCGGCGGTTGGGCGGGCTGCGCATCGGGCTGGAAGGCGCGCAGGATCACGATCTGGTGCTACGGGTGTCTGAGATCGTTCCAGTGGAGCGGATCCGACATATCCCGCGCATCCTCTATCACTGGCGCGCAATCGAGGGGTCGACCGCGACC
>CALAHL010000243.1 GCA_937891725.1 uncultured Rhodospirillaceae bacterium
GTCCACCAGCGAGCGCAGATCGCGGATGTCGAGAGCCGCGTCCTTGCCATCGATTCCAGCATCGGCCAGCGCGCGTTTGGCACCCGCTTCGGCAGCGCGTGTCAGCATGGCCTGGAATTCGATCTCGGACATGCGCATGTCGCCCTGATCGGCGCGAGGTGGCGTCATGATGAGACAATCCCGGCTTCCGTCGGCAGCGCAGCCGTGGTCCAGGGCGTGCTGTCGGCCGGGTTTACGTCCCAGGTCGAATAGACGGGACTGGCCATATCCGGCGACGGCGTGCCGGGGACGCGTCGTAGTCCACCCCGCCGATCCGCAAAAACCCCGCGACGCCCGTCGGCCCTGCTGTCCCGAGCTGAGCGAGCTGCTTCACATGCACACCAGCGATGGACGAGGCCCCGGCCGGACCTGTTGGCCCCGACAGCGTGAACGACAGGCGCTGACCGGCGATGTCGCTCGCGGCGCGGGTGGCAATATCGCCGTCCTTAACTGCATCGATCCCACCAGAAAAGGCATCATAGGTCGCGACCAGATCGGGCGTGCGCCGCGCAAAGCGTCGGCCAATCGTCGAGACCCCATCGAGCACAGCGATGTGCGCGTAGTAGCAGATGGCAGGGTTGTAGAAATCGAAGAGGCCGTAGTTCTTCCACACGCAGCGAACGGGTCGACCCTTGCCACCGGCGTTGGCTGCTGTTGCACTGCTCTGCAGGACCCCATCGGCGTAGAACTCGATGGTGATGTCAGCGCCAACAGCGATCTTCACATCAACCCAATAGACTTGGTTCGTGGCAGCGACGAAGGAGGAAGCGCCGTCGACACTGGTGTCACCCACCGCCATCGCGTGATATTTCTCATCGTCCCGCTCAGTTCTGACAATCGCAACAAGCGCATTTGTGTCGTCGTAAAACTCGAGGAAGGTGCCGTCCGTGCCAATAATGTGGGCGTTGACCGACGGCGCTTTGTATCGAAAGCTCAACCAGATATCCCCAGCGGGCAAGGACCACGAGGCAGAAAACGGGACCGCGCTCGTCTCGCCCGTGTTGATCCGGATGCAATTGACGTCCAGATCGGCGTCGAACCCGGCGGCGTCGGTGCTGATGCGGCCGTCGACGCCCGCAAGATCAGTGACCTGGTGTCCGAGATGCAGAATGTGGCTCATGGAATTACCTCTATGTAGAGAGCGGCCTCGGCGGCCGTGAGACGGGACTGGCCGCCCCATTCGTTGAAGATGTCGATATCCGGGATGGTGAGGCGCGCGTCACTGCCAAAGCCGATCCAGATGGCGGCCTCTGCGATGGTCAGTTGGACCGCCCCGCCGCGATCAAGGAAGATTACCGTCTCAGCAACGGTCAAGCGCGCCTCGGCCCCGATCTCGGTCCAGGCGGAGACCTCAGCGACCTTGATGCCGTCCGGCATGAACAGCCGGATCGACCGGGCTTGCCAGGCCTCGTAGGTTATGGTCCCGGTCGTGCGGCGAGCCTGGACCCGTACTTCGAAATGCTTGGTGCCTGTGGGTGCGGCCAAGATCGGGACATCCTCCTTGGTCAGCGTGATGCTGTTGGCGACGCCCACGTCGATCACCGCGGCCGGTGGCTCGATCGTTGCGTCGGTATCAGGATCAACCCAACGGATTTCGAGCGCATAAGTGACGCCCGGTTCCGACCCGATATCGCCCGCGTCGTAGGCATCGAACACGCTGCTGGTCTGGGTGAGCCTGTCACGATGGGACCAGGTCAGAAGGACCGGCCCGAGGTTCAAGACGTTCGGATTCACGACCGACACACCGTTGCCGCGCAGATCGCCGGGCGGAAGCGGCCGGATGGCACGGCTGGCCAACGTCACGGCGTCTTCTGGTGCCTGCGCGAGCGGCAGTGTCCCGAAGCCGGTCTCCGGAAGCATCTTGATCGTGACCGTCTCTGCGGCGACAAAGCCCGCCTCCGACGCATTCGCGAGCTGCTGCCAGCAGATGACTGGTGTGCCCGCAGGATGGGCCAAGGGCACCGTGTCAAGGCAGCCGCGACCAACCGTGAGCGCCGTCGCACTCACCCCGTCAATCCGAACAAGTTCGTCGCCAATCGCGGCCAGCGTGCCGATGGCCACGTCTCCGAGCCCGGTCCAGCCGCCAACCGTAAGCACGTTCTCGGCTGGATCGTCACTGACATCGGACAAAAGCAGTGCGGTTGGCACAAACTCGACCGCCTCTTCCAGCGTGTAGCCCGCCCCGCTATCGCTCCACACCTGCGCCGAGAGCGCATCGGCCGAAGGACGTTCCCCGGTCGCGACGATCGCGCCAACATGGGGGTCCTCATCCAGTAGCGCGTCGGCCTGCGCATGCCCCAACTCCTGGACCAACAACCAGTATGGCGCTTCCGCCACCCAGCGGCGCGTCAGCGGCTTTGGTGGCAGGATCAGGCTGCCCGGATTCCCGCTTTCGCCGCCGACAAGGGCGGTTTCGCCAAGCGCGAAGACATCCTCGGCGACCCTGAGGCGCACGCCATTGGCGCGCCCGTCGCCATGGTCGATCTCGACGATCCGGACCACAACGCCCTCGAGGCTGCGCCTCGGGCTTGACAGCACGATGACGTCGCCCGGATCGAGATTGGCACCGACACGGGAAACGGTGATCTCGCCCGAGAGGATCGGTGCCGACAGTGCGCGCAAATCGCGTTCGGCGACCCGCACCGCAAGGGACTCGAAACGAATGCCTGGGTAATCAACCGTCGCGCTGACCACCTGACCAAGATCCTGGACGAGCGCGGTGTCGGTAACGCTGACCGATCCGGTCTGGTCGGTGCGGGCGTCGGAAAACTTCGCCGTGACACTGTT